>JACQWW010000225.1 GCA_016209025.1 Elusimicrobiota bacterium
TTTGACAGCGAAAGGCCAGGGCCATTTGAATCAATCGTTCTACGGCCGCTTTGTTTAAAACCGGCAGAACCCCGGGCTGGCCGGTGCAAACAGGGCAGATGTTGGCATTCGGGGCGGCGCCGAAAGCCGTGGTTGAGCACGGGCAGAAGAGTTTCGTTTGCGTATTGAGCTGAACGTGAATCTCAAGGCCGATGGCGGGCTTCATAATGACCCCCTTGCCCTGAACTTCATGACAGGCACGAATGATCTTCCGGCATGTCTTTGATGGTTTTCATGGACCGTTTTAGGGCAATCTATTGATTAAACTATTGATTATCCGCTGCTGTTTTTAATTGATTATCCATTTCGGTGCGCGTCGGTTTCCGGAATTAGTGAAGCAACCTATCCCGCCAAAATGGCGGGATTTTTGGCTGGATAGACCTACAGGCGGATGCGATGCTATATTATCCCGCCAAGACGGCGGGTTTCCCGGCGGGATCAGAACCCGACTCCGGTAATCGTTCCTACCCGCGTTCCCAATACGGCTTGTGGTCATGGTGAAAGAACCTCGTATTGCGTGGTCTCCGTGACGCAGTTCGCCCCGACAAGCCGTCTCGACTGTTCCGTCGGGCTTGCGGAGCGCCACGCCAACAAGCGGACTCGCCTTGCCATCCTTGCGCGGCTCGGAAACGGTCTGGCGCATCACATCGATGGCCAGCTCCATTAATTTCCGCGGGCTGAGTGGCGCCTTAGCCGGCATCAACGGTCCCTCCGTCGCCACAAATTTCCGCCAGCTTGGCCTGAATCTTCTTCTCGAAAATCTCCATCAGCTTTTGCTTCTCTTTCATGTCTTGCCTTCAGAACCTCCGCTTCGCTTGCGCTGCGGCGCGTCTGGTCAGCCTGGCAGGTTTCATTTCCTTGCGCTCTCGTCCACCAGCTTGATTTCGTCGGGGGTCAGGCCGTATAACTCGTGCACAAGCCGGTCGATCTCCCGTTCCCACTCCGTTGTGTCCGCTTCGAGGTCGCGCTGCTTCGCGGCGAGGATACGGTCAACGAGTTTAATGATTGGCGCTTGCTCTTTGTCGCCCACGTCGGGGATGGGGAGTTTTTTCCAGTCGTCGGGGTAAAGATGAAGGTTGCTGCGACGGTTCGCGCGGAGAAAATCGCGGACGGCGGACGAGTTCATCACAGCGAGCAGGAATTTCGTGGAGAATCGGCGGCTGGTCTTTTCCAACTCCTCACGCTGCGGTAGGTCGTGACGCAGGGGCTTCTCGCCAAGGTATCGCGCGGCTTTTTTCAGCGAGTTGTTCCGCACGCCGTGCAGCGAGTGCCACGGGACACAACAATACGCGGTATGACTTGGCAAGCATTGCTTGTCATCGTAGGCAACTTCTGATGCCGCTGAAGCCGATATATCTTTGGTTAACAGCTTTTCGGGAGCTTCATAGAGAGCTGAGAATGTCGCGGACTCGAATTGAGCAGGGGCACGCTTGGTTCCCCACTCTAAATAGGCGTGGCGGCATACAACCCAGCGCGCCAAGTCTTTGCTCTCGATCCATTTCTTCGTGTGAGCCTTATCTGGAGTACTGCTAACAAGGTCCTCAGTGACAAAACTCGACGATTCACCTTTTAAACGGCTTGCCAACCAAGGGCGTAACCCAGTCGAGATATAAACCAAGTCATCAAGAAGCACGGTGGGTTGGCAAAAACAGGCAGCTTGCACATCTTCGGGAAAAAACGCGCGATGCGTCAGCTTCGCCTGCTCGACGCTCGGCAGCGTGGTGACGTTGCCGAAGTTCTCTCGGTGGACGCGGCGTTCGGGTGTGTGGCGCGTGCCGTCATCCTTCTGGAAGAGAAAATCCACGGATTGCCAATCGACCAGAAGCGCGTGGTCGGCATTGAGTGGTTTGTCCTTGGCAAAGGTGGCGACGAAGCTTTCGGCGATGTTTGGTTTAAGCGGGATGCGCCTCTGGCTACGGTAGCCGAGCGATTCATAGAGTGCGGTGGCGGCGTCAGCAAGCGGCCGGCTCGCAAAACTCCTGAGCGAGTTCTCAATGCCGCGCTTGATTTCGAGGTCGTTCATGGCTTGCGGGATTTGCGTCGCGGACGCCGCGCGGACGATGGCGAAGCCACGGCGGGCAGCGCCAGTTGATAAAACTCATGAAGCTTGCGCTGGAGGAGCTGCTTGTCGGGCAGCGCGGTTTGGTATTCGGCAATGAGGGCTGGGGAAAGGGAGCGGCTCAAGGCGTATTCCACGACCTCGTTGTCTTTGGTGGCGCAAAGGATGACGCCGATGGAGGGACGTTCGTGGGGCTTCTTCACGTCACGATCCAGCGCCTCAAGATAAAATTGCATCTTGCCAAGATGCTCCGGCTCAAACCGCCTGACCTTCAGATCCAGAGCGACCAGGCAGTTCAATGCGCGATTGAAGAAGAGCAGGTCCAGCGAGAAATCCTGGCCGCCCACTTGGATCGGGTATTCGCTGCCGACGAAACAGAAGTCGCGGCCCAATTCAATGAGGAATTGTTTCAGCTTCGTGAGAAGACCGCGATGGAGATCGGCTTCCAAATGGCCGTCGGGCAACTGGAGGAATTCCACCACGTAGGCGTCTTTGAAAATATCAGCGGCCTCGGGGTGAGATTGTCGCAGCGCTGCTGCGACTTTTGGCGGCGAGAGGATGGCGCGTTCGAAAAGGCAGGTCTTAAGCTGACGTTCCAGTTCGCGCTTGCCCCATTGCTCACGGATGGCAAGCCGCATGTAAAACTCCCGTTCTTCGACCCGCTTACATTGGCCGATGAGGATCAGATGGATGGTCCAAGGCAATTGTCTCACCAGTGGCGAGACAATTGCGCCCGCACTGTAAGCCTCGTAGAATCCCTTCATCCTGAAAAGGTTTGGCCGGGAAAAACCACGCAGATTGGGCATCCGCCCGTGGAGGTATTGCGCCAATTGCTCAACCACCTTTTCTCCCCATTCCGCCGTTTTAAGTTTGCGGCTGATGTATTCGCCAATGCGCCAGTAGAGGTCAATCAGCTCGGTATTGACGGCCTGAAACGCGTGTTGCCGGGCGCGCTGGATGAGATCAAGCACTTCCCGGAACGCCAGTTCATGCGGCGCAATGGAAATTGTCGCAGCAGTGCCGCGAGTTTTTTCAGCGCGGATAGTTCTCTCGGCGACGCTGAGAGTTTTTGTTCTGGCGGCGGGTTTGCGTTTCATGGCGCTTTGATCACGAGCCAAGTGATGAGTTCAAAGTCCGTCGCCTCCCGCCTTTGTCCTGCTCGGCTAAAAAATCCTCAAAGATATGAAATAGCGTCTTGTAGTAAATGAATTCGGGCGCGTGATTTTGATACAACTGATCAAGGTATTGCAGGACTTCCTGTTTTACGTCTTCAACCAACTGTTTATCGTTCCAGATTTCGTCGAACCACGCTTTGAGATCGCAACGGTCGCGGTTGCTGTCTACTTCGAGGTTGAGTTCGATGTTATTTCCTGTCACGCCCAGACCCAAACCGCGCACCGTAAAATTGGAGCTGCCCATCATGGCCTCTTCGACGCCGTTGGTCGCAACGTGGTACATCTTTCCATGAAGAAGATTGCTCTGTTTGACGGACCGGATGTCCACCTTGGCTCGAATCCAGTCGGCGCATTCTTTGGCAAACCGTTTTTGCTGTAGGCGATTAGCCAGCTCAAGTCCTTCATCTTCGACTTTGAAGGATTTTTTGTCGGTCCTTTCCGGATCGAGCGCCTTGACGAACCGAGGTTCGCCAAAGAGAAAATCGAGGTGTTCGATGCCCCGCAGTTTGTCTTTGAGAGCCTCGAACGCATAGATGGTGAAATATGCAGAGACGACCGAAAGGCGCGAGCCTTCACGAATCTTGGACTGCAGGAAATCAGCAGCCTTCCCCCGCCGGCAATTGTCACGGATTCCTGAATTTCCAGTAGAGGTTGGCATCTAATCCGTCCCGCTTAGCAGCGTTCCAAAGCGTTCGCGCAGGGTTTTGCCGGCTTCATTCGTGATGAAGGTTAGATCGGACGACATCTTTCAGGTTTTTTTCACTGTGGGTTTCTCCGCTTTGAAGACTTGTTTTTCCGGGCCGGTTTTTTCGCGGATCCGGTCCATGAATTCGCCGGTTTCAACATTGACGTGGATCACGTCGCCTTCGCGGATGAACTGGGGAACCATGACCGTCATTTGATTTTCCAATGTCGCTTCTTTATAAGTCGTGTCGCCCTGGCCGCGCAGGCCGGCGCCGGTGGAAACCACCTTGAGCTCGACGACCGAAGGAAAATCTACGGAAATAGGCTTGCCGTCGTGCATAATGAGATCGAGCAATGTGCCTTCTTTGATAAAACGGCTGGCCGGGCCGATGACGGTTTGGCGCAGAGTATATTGTTCGTAGCTGGCTTGGTCCATGAAAACAAGGTTTTCGCCTTCCGCGTATAAAAATTGGACTTCCACTCTTTGAATGTCCATTTTTTCCAAGCGCTCGGTCGTGGCAAAGCGTCTTTCGCTGACATGGCCGGTGTCAAGGTTGCGGAGTTTTGCGTGAACCATGGCCCCGCTTTTGCCGCCGCCGGTGTGCAGATTGACGCCGACGACTTTAAACAAAACGCCTTCCAGGCGCAAAATATCTTCTTCATGGACTTCGGTGGATAGGATCGTCATAAACCCCCCTTAAGATCGCATTTCCCTTCGGAGTCAAAGGACGCATTTTTATCCTTCGGCCTCATAAGAAACCAGCGGACGGTTTTTCTTACCAGCACTCCTCCGCGCATAAAATGATAGCTGATGCGGGGAAGCTCCCGCATGATTTCGCAGACATAGCCTGTTTCTTCTTCGACTTCCCGCAAAGCCGCCATCCGGGCGTCTTCGCCGGTTTCGATGTGGCCCTTGGGGAAGGTCCAGACGACTTTGCCCTGGAGATTTTCGACTTCGATTAAAAGCACCTGGCTTTGGTCGTAGGGAACGCCTCCGGCCGAGTACTCGAAATTCATTCCTTTTTTCTTTTTTACCACCCTATACCCCCTTGACGAACCCTTACCGCCGGACGTTTGACGAATTCGTTGGCAGTCATTTTTTCAAAATGTTCAGCCAGCTCAAGCACGCTTTTGTCGCCGGTTCTAGGCCCCAGAATCTGAAGGCCGACCGGCAAATTAGTTTTTGAAAATCCGCATGGTATGGAAACCGCGGGAATGCCGGCCAGATTGACCGGAATGGTGAAGATATCGGAAAGGTACATGGCCACCGGATCGCCGGATTTCTCGCCGATTTTAAAAGCCGGAGTGGGCGTCGTCGGCGTTGCGATAAAATCGGCCTGCCGGAAAGCCTCGTCAAAATCATCCGCGATTTTTCGGCGCGCCTCCTGGGCTCGGCCGTAATAAGCTTCGTAGTAGCCGTGCGAAAGCGCGAAAGTCCCAATCAGAATTCGCCTTTGCACTTCCGCCCCAAATCCATTAGTCCGGCTCGCTTTGTAAAGAGTGATAAGCCCGCTTTCTTCGCTCTGCCCCTCCGCCTCTGTGCCCCTCTGCCGTCTTTTCCCATAGCGTATCCCATCGAAACGGGCCAGATTGGCGCTCGCCTCGGAAGGAGCGATGATGTAATAAGCCGGTAGGGCAAAACGCGTATGAGGCAAGGAAACATCCACGATTCGGGCGCCTTCCTTCTGGAAGATTTTAACGGCTGATTCCACGGCTGCCAGAACCTCTGGGTCAGCGCCCTCGGCTGAAAAATATTCTTTGGGCAGGCCGATCCGCAAAGTCTTGCCTTCATTCGTCATTCGTTCTTGGGAGAGCGAGGTTGAGTCCATGGGATCGTGGCCGGATATAACTTCAAAAAGCAAGGCTGCATCCGAAACAGTCCGCGTCATGGGACCGATTTGATCAAGGCTGGAGGCAAAAGCCACCAGGCCGAAACGCGAAACAAAGCCGTAGGTAGGCTTGAATCCGACGACCCCGCAAAAAGCAGCCGGCTGGCGGATTGACCCTCCGGTATCTGATCCGAGGGCCGCGGCAGCCAAGCCCGCGGCCACTGCCGCGGCTGAACCGCCGGAAGAGCCTCCGGGCACCCGGCTGATGTCCCAGGGATTTTTTGTCGTTTTAAATCCAGAATTTTCCGTAGATGAGCCCATGGCGAACTCGTCAAGATTGGTTTTGCCGATGATGATAGCGCCCTCTTCCTCCAGGCGTTTGACAACCGTGGCCGTATAGACGGCGCGGCAGTCTTCCAATATTTTTGAAGCGCATGTCGCGGGATAGCCTTCGATCATAATGTTGTCTTTGACAGCCACGGGCACGCCCGCCAAACGTCCCAGAGGCATGCCCTTGGCCTGTTTTTCTTCAATCATTTTGGCTTGGCTCAAAGCGCGCTCTTTAAGAAGTAATAGATAAGCGTCAATTTGAGGCTCGATTTGGACGACTTTTTGAAAATAAGCCTCAATAATTTCCGTTGGCCGCAATTGGCGCGAGACGACTTTTTGCGCCAGTTCGATCGCGGTCAGATTGCCGATATCCGCCATCTATTCAATCACCTTCGGCACTTTCAGCAAAGGTCCTTCTTTTTCCGGAAAATTTTCAATGATTTTGTTTTTTTCCGCAAACGGCTTTACGACATCGTCACGAAATACAGTTTTTCGCTCCGCCTCTCCGCCTCTCCGCCTCTCCGCCTCTCCGTCCGGCGGCATTTCCGCCAGAACATTAAAAAGTTCAAGGATTCTTCCAAAATCTTTCGACAACTTAGCCTTATCTTCAGCCGGATAGGGACCCAGCCTGGCCAGATTGGCGATTCGTTCAAAAACGTCTTCGGTCATAAAATAGTCAAGGGCGCTACGCTGGTCAAAAATTTGCGCGTCCCGCCGGCGGCAAAAAGCACCGTGGCTTTAGTGTCCTTGCCGCTGCCGGAAAGGGCCACGATCCGGCCTTCGCCGAAAAGCGGGTGTTTGACCCGGCAGCCGCGCCTTAAAGCGGGCCGGTTTTCCCATTGGCCGCCGATAAAGCCCGCCTCAAAAAGAAACCTGGAAGGCGAGCCTGATGATTCCGAGCCGAAAATCAAACGCCTTTTGGCGTACGACATAGTCAGAGTGTCTTTGGCCCGCGTCATGGCCACGTAAAAAAGGCGGCGCTCTTCTTCCAGTTCACCCGGATCGGTTTTTGAAATCTTGAAAGGAAAAAGACCCTCTTCTAAACCCGTCAAGAATACGGCCTTAAATTCCAGTCCCTTGGCCAGATGGGCCGTCATAATGCTGATCGCTTCGGCTTGAGCCGGCCGGTTGTTGTCCGCGGAAGCGGAGCTCAGCAGGCTGGTGTTGTTTAAAAATCCCAAAAGATCGGTCTGGGGGTTTTGCTTTTCAAATTCTCCGGCTGATTCGATCAATTCCCATACGTTCCAGGCTCTTTCCTCTTCAATGCCTTCCAAGTAGTTCGTGGCCGTGGCAACGGTTTCCAGAATTGCCGCCAAAGGCGTTTTTTGCGCCACGAGCTCGGACAATTTGCCGTAAACTTCCGTCAATCGCCTTATTTTGTTTTGAGTCTTGGCGCTCAACCTGACCGGGCCCCTGCCCTGGGCTGTTAAGGACAGAGCGTCCCAGGGAGTAAGGCCTTCGCGTCCGGCAAAAGCCTTGATTTCAGCCATGGCGGTTCTCGTAAGAGAAAAGGCCGGATAATTGGTCAGGACGCGCCAGAAGCTTACGGAATCTTTGGGATTGACCAACAGCCTGGCCAAGGCCAGAATATCTTTGGTTTCCCTTCTGGCGTAAAAACCCACCGAGCCTATAATGCGGTAAGGAACCCCCTTGGCCCTAAGTTCTATTTCAAAATTTCTGCTTTGAGCGTTGATCCGGTAAAAAACGGCAATTTCGGATGGGGCCAGGCCGTTGTCAATCATTTGTTTGACTTGTTCCGAAATGGTCCGCGCCTCCTGCCGTTCGTCGTCGGCCGCAATAACGGCCGGATCCTGCCCCGCCGGGCGGACCGCGCAAAGAGCCTTGTCTTTTCTTGCCTGATTGTGAATGATAAGCCTGCCGGCCGCGGCCAGAATATTGGGGGTGCTGCGGTAGTTTTCAGTAAGAACCACGGAGCCGGCGTTCTTGAAATCCTTGTTAAACTCAAGCGTGTAGCGCGGGTTGGCGTTTCTCCACTCATAAATCACCTGGTCATCGTCCGCCACGCAGGTGAGAGAGCCGGTTTCCCCGGCCAAAAGTTTGGCCAAAGTATATTGCGCGTGATTGACGTCCTGGTATTCGTCAATAAAAACGCAGGGGAAACGTTCTTGATAAAGTTTTGCTATTTCGGAATTTCCTTTAAGGAGCGCGTCGGTTTCCATGAGCAGGTCTCCGAAGTCAAGGGCGCCGCGGCTGCGCAGAGCCTGTTGATAGCTTGCGTAAAATTTGGCGATTTGCAGGCGGTGGGGATTACTGGAAATATTCGTATGGATATCATAAGACTTGACATCCATCAGATCATCTTTGAGCCGCTGGATAATATCCAAGACAATGCCCGCCTTGGAAGCACCCACTTCGGTTTCGGCGAGGAGTTCGCGCATGAGGGCTTTCTGGTCGTCCGCGTCATAGATTACGAAATCCTTGGGCAAGCCCGCGTCTTTCCAGTGCCGCCTTAAGAACCAATGGCTGAAGCCATGGAAGGTGCCCATCCACGGCCTAGAGGGCGTTTTACCGGCCAGTAATTGAATAAGCCTTTCTTTCATTTCCTGGGCGGCTTTATTGGTGAAAGTTATGGCCAGAATTGATTCAGGGTCAAGTCCCTGATTAAGAACTAAATAGGCGATGCGGTGGGTTATGACTCTCGTTTTTCCGGTGCCGGGCCCGGCAAAAACCAAAAGGTGTTGTCCGGTATAAGTAACAGCTTGTTTCTGCGCAGAATTAAGACAGTCCAGTCCCGACATCTGTCGGGACGCAGCAGTCGCAGGGCAATCAAGGCTCGGGTCGCTCAACATTCACCCTTTCTTTTTCTTTACGTTCCAGTGTAAAAAACGCTTCAAAGTGCTCCGTCTGAGGGAAAAAATCGTAAGCCTTTGCACAAACTATTTTATAAATTTGGGAAAGCCGGGGTAATTCTTTCTGCGCCGTCAAAGGCGGATTGCAGGAAACATAAAAAAGGTTTTTCGGCGGCTTTTCTTCCAGGACTTTGAGAACTTTGGGATGAAGCCCGGAGCGCGGCGGGTCTAAAATAACCAAGCCTTCGCGAAATTCCTCTTTTTGAAGCATTTCCGGCAGGACCTTTTCGACTCGAGCGCATAAGAATGACACGGCGACGCGGCGACGCGGCGACGCGGAGATTTCGGTTTTTTCATCTCCGTATCCCCGTGTCTCCGTGTCCCCGTGTCCAACATTAAAACGGGCATCTTCAATGCTTGATTCTGCTGATTCTATGCCCAGGACGTTGACGCCGAAGCGCTCGGCCAGGGTTATCCCAATCGTGCCCACGCCGCAGTAGAGATCCAAAACCGCTTGAGCGTTTGAGAGTTTGAGCGTTTGAGAGTTAGGGAAAATCAAAGAAGCTTGGTCAACGATATCTTTAAGGAGCAGTTCAAAAGCGCGGGGGTTGGTTTGAAAGAAACTGTTAATCGAGTAGCGGAAGCGCCTGCCTAAAAGTTCTTCAAACAAATACGGTTCGCCGCTGATGATTTCAAATCTCTGCGTTTGCGCCGTGTCCGAAGCCAAGTCCTGGATACCCCATAAAAGAGAGAGGCGGTGGGGCAGAGCGGCAGAGTGGCAGAGAGGCGGTGGGGCAGACGGTATAGGGGGCGCACAAAGGAGAATATTATTTAGGGTGGCCAAAAGAGAATTTTTTGGTAATTGCTGGGATGACGTGGTTACGGGCATTATAAGCAATGAACCGTTCATCGCCCTGCGGATCACGAGATAGCGCAAAAAACCTTGTTGTCTTTTAGGATTGTACGGAGACAGATTTTCCTGTTTGGCCCAGCTTCGGATCGCGCCGACGACAGCGCCCAAGCGCTCGTCGAAAATCCGGCATTCTTCAAGATCGAAAACCTTGAACCATTTTCCTTTGTGCTTAAAACCCAAAATAAGAGGGTTGCCACCCTCACCCCAACCCTCTCCCCTCGAGGGAGAGGGCAGGGTGAGGGGGTCATTAAAACCTATCGCGAATTCATTGCCGTGTCTAATAGAGAGTAGGGGGGCAGCGAAGGAAAGCTCAATCTTATTGCGGTAATACCAGGGGTCCGGGGCAGGCGTAAATTCAACCTGATCAATGCCGAGAGGCCGCACAAGGCTTTTGAAGCGATTTTTTTTAGCCTCGGCCTGCAGATTATATTCGATATCCTGACTCGCGCATCCGCCGCACGTGCCAAAATGCCGGCACGCTGGGCCGCTTTGCGGCCCCGGCCGGTGCCCGCAGCGCTGCGGAGGGTGCCGGCACGCAGCAGTATTTGCTATCGGCGGTAACCCATCGGCGGTCATGCTTGATTAAGGTAATTCAAAATTAGGGAATTTCAAGCGTCTCGTCGGAATGACCGCTTGAAAAGAAAGATTTAACGGCCTCGGTGCCTTTAAACATATCCATCCATTCAGAATTCGGCGCGATCAATCCTTTTAAAGCTTTTTTAATTTTGCCTTTATCAGGAACATGCCGTAAAACTTACCCTCGATAATGTCGCCTGAAAACAGGGTTAATTCCGGCTTTTGCGCCGCCACTTTCTTCAAAGTCTTCTTTGCAATCGCGGCGGAGTCTTTGGAAAGCCGCCAGGTATTTTCTTTTGAGCCGGCCGCAAGGTGGATGTCCGAGATATTAAAAAATGTGATTTTGTAAGGATCGTTAACCGAAGGCGGCTGGCCGGGCTGGGTAAAACCTACGGACGAAAACAAGAATAACGCTATCGCAATAATTTTTTTCGTCATTTTTACTCCTATGCCCCGTTTTGAAACTTCATTTACAGAATTTCCCGCCGGCTTGTTTATCAGATCAACCAAAAAGCAGAAATGTGGCCCCAACGGGATTCGAACCCGTGATCTCTGCCTTGAGAGGGCAGCGTCCTAGGCCGCTAGACGATGGGGCCGGTCGATGCTTGGTTTTGCGCAAGCAAATTATTATATCAACGCGGGCGGATATCGCCCCGATAAAATCAGGGTGTTGTTTTGGCTGTGCCCTGGAGGGGGCCGGCCGCGGGTTTGGGAAAGTAGGCGATGCCGATTTTATATTGCATTTCACAGCCGCATGTTTCGTCGGAACCCGCATAAACGCGTTCCCGGCACCTTTGGGAATTTTCCACGAGATTCTTTCTTGCGTTTACCGCCTCGCTTATAATTACCTTCAAATCAAAGGCGCCTTTGCCGCAGCGTCCAGCGCATGGAAAAACGAACCGGCAGGCGCTTTGGGGCAGAAAATTAAGAGTCTTTTGGTCAAGAATCAGGGATTGAGCGCTTAAAAATTTAACATCAAGAGAAAGCTTGGCAACGCCGGGGTATTGCCCGGCAAGCGTCACGGCCGATCTGGCCAGATTTTTTTGCGCAAGTTCGCGGCGCACCTTTTCTTCATTTTTATTGGGGCTGGCATGCGGACGCCTTCTTCTGAAATAGTTGGCCATTTTAAACTCCTTTTATAAACAACAATCCCCCACCCTCCTTTTGGAGAGTGGGGGTTGAATCACTAGCGAACGATCAATAGCGGTTGAAAGAGCGGTTTCTTGCGCCACCGCCTCCGCCGCGATTACCGAATCCGCCGCGTCCGCCGCCATCGCGGCTCTCAAGGGGCCTTGCCTCATTGACCGTCAGTTCGCGTTCGCCCAAACGGCTTTTGTTCAATGTCGTGATGGCTTGCTGGGCGGCCGTATCATCCGCCATCTCCACGAAGCCGAATCCTTTGGACCGGCCGGTGAATTTGTCGGTAATGATTTTCACGCTTTCCACTTGGCCATGGGCCGTGAAAGCCGTGCGGAGCTGTTCCTCCGTCGTGTCAAAGGGCAGATTGCCCACATACAGTTTTTTACTCATCAGTTTCAATACTCCTTTTCCTTTTTACATTTGTTTCCATGCCTTTGGCCTGGAAACCGCCCGCCGGGCCGCTCACGCTTTAGTCGAGCGCCGGCCCCGGGCTTGAGTTGATTCCCCCCCTTCTCGGGTCTGAATTCTGACCAGAGAAGGGGGGCGTGCTTGACTGGATGCCTGTCGCAGGGAATAATCTTGCGGATTTGACGGTCCCGATCAACTATTCTTGGAAGGTCAATCAACACTTTCAACTTACATCGCTATTATGACATTTTTTAGGCTGTTTTATACCCGGCAGAAATTCCTTCGGGGGATTTCTGCGGCCAGAGGTCGTGGCCGCCCCGCTCCGCAGTGCTCCGAGGGCGGAGATACGGCCAGAGGCCCTGGCCGTGTGCTAGAATCAAAAAGCGGAAAGGCGAGAGAGATTCCCGTTGCTTGCGCGCTTTCCAAAACGTTGGAAATGATGAAGCCAAAAAAGATGGACACTATTTGGACACCCCGGCAGGAGCAGGGTGCGGAATTTTGTCAAAAAGCCCCGGAAATCAACAGATTGCGCCTATAGCTTCCGCCAAAGGCGGATCCGCCTCCGGCGGACAATGGATAGAGCGCGCCTATAGCTCAATGGACAGAGTGTTGCCCTCCGAAGGCAAAGATAGTGGTTCGATTCCACTTAGGCGCAAATCAAAGTGCGGGGCGAAGGTGAAAATATGATTGGGGAATATATTGTTTGCTTGATTACCGTGCCCGGCAAGGCTTTGGCGCGCCGCATTGCCGAAGAGCTGGTGCGCCGGCGCGCCGCGGCCTGCGTAAATATCTTGGGGGGAATCGAGAGCGTCTTTTTTTGGCAAGGCAAGATTGACAAGGCCAACGAATGTCTTTTGATCGCCAAGACAACAAAATCGCGCTGCGGCCTCCTGCGCCGGACGGTTGAAAACCTGCATCCCTATGATGTTCCGGAAATTATTGCCCTGGGCATCGCCGCCGGCAACCGGCCGTATCTGGAATGGATTTCCAATACGGTAAGGGCCGCGCCTGTTGCACAAGCCGGCAAATATTTGATGGGATAGTCTTTGTGCCGCCGCCAAAACGCATTCATGAGCTTATTGAAGAACGCCAGAAGCTCCGCATTTTAATTTCTTTTCACCGGAAATTTCTTTTATCCCACAGCCTGACCCAAACGCTGGATATTCTGTCTCTTGAAATCAAGCAGCTGCTGAAAGCCGAGCGGGTGACGATCTTTCTTCTTGATTCGCGCCGCGAAGAGCTGATCGCCAAATCAGCCAGCGGCCTTGACGGCAAAACAATTTCCACCTTGAGATTTCCCGTCACCCAGGGCATTGCCGGTCATGTCGTGCGATCCGGCCGTATTGTCAACGTGAAAAACGCCTATCGCGACAAACGCTTCGATCCCAGGTTCGACGAGCTTTATGGATTCAAGACCGGTTCCGTTTTGGCCAGCCCCCTTAAAAACTCAGGCGGGGAAATTGTCGGAGTCCTCGAAGTATTCAATAAGCTTAAGGCGGAAAAATTCAACAAAGAGGACGAGGGGCTTTTGGATCTGGTAGCCGGCCAATTGGCCGGAACCTTGGAAATTTCCCAGCTCGTTGACCAACTGCGGCGTTCCAATCTTGAGGCCATATATATTCTCGCCCAGGCCGCGGAATACCGGGACCAGGAGGATACGGCCCGGCACTTGAAAAGAATCAGCGACTACTCAAGCCTTTTGGCAAAAACCATCGCTCTTCCCGACGACCGCGTTGAGATGATAAAATTCGCCAGCCCTCTTCACGACATCGGCAAAATCGCCATCCGGGATTCGATCCTGAGAAAACCGGGCCGCTTTACGCCTGACGAGCACGATGAAATGAAAAAACACGCCCTGCTCGGCTACGAAATTTTAAAAGATGCCCAGTCGCCTCTTTTAAAACTTGCCCGCGACATCGCCCTGGCGCATCACGAGCACTATGACGGCAGCGGTTATCCCAGAAAGCTCAAAGGCGTGGAAATTCCGATCGAAGCCAGGATTGTCGCCTTGGCCGACGTCTTCGACGCCCTTTCCACGGAAAGGATTTACAAGCCGCCCTGGCCTTTTGAAAGGGTCATCGAGTATATTGCCGGCGAATCGGGCAAACATTTTGACCCGCAGCTTGTCGAGGCCTTTCAAGGCAAAATTTCCCAGATCAAGGCCTTGATGGACTTGCCGTATTGATGGGGTTAATGGGGTCAGGTCTTCATTTGTCACTTGTCACAACAAACTATGGCCGCCATTTAGTTCCCACCAACAAGTGACAAACGGCCATGACCACTGGTCATTGCTCCGTCCCCGAAGCTCTGCGGAGCGGGATGAAGACCTGACCCCATGTATTACGCGCGCGTTTCATTTGCGGTAGGCATTTTTCCTCCGCAGCTTTTTGAATATAAAATACCCGCGGAGCTGGCCGCGGCCGTCCACGAGGGATCGTGGGTGGAAGCGGTTTTCGCTCACCGCAGGCTCTGGGGTGTGGTTGACAACATCAGCCAAACGCCGCAGTTTCACGGAAAGCATCACGAACTTTTAACAGCCGCTCCCTCGGACAGCGAATTGCGTTGCTGGGCTCTGGCTTTATCGCGCCGGCTTGCCGCTTGCTACGCCGCCTCTTTGGCCCAGGCATATAAAACCGCCGTGGCCTTTCCCTTTTCCTTGGAAAGAAAACACAGCGGCCCGCATGCGCCGGACATGAACGAAGCGGCCGCCGTTAAAAACAATATCGCCTTATCGGCGCAGCAGCAAGAAGCGCTGCAAACGCTAACGGAAAACTCGGTCGGTTCCTCAAAGCCGGTTTATCTATGGGGGCCGGCCGGGTCCGGCAAAACCTATGTTCTTTTGAGATTGATCCAGGAGCTTCTCAGGCAAGGCCGTTCGGCCATTTATCTTGTCCCGGAAATTTCGCTCACTCCTCAATTTATCGAGTTGCTGCAGCGCGAACTTTCCGGCGGCCATGTTATCGCCGCATGGCATTCCGGGGTTGCCCGATCCCGCAAAAAAACCGTTTGGGAAGATATTTTAGCCGGCAAAACGCGATTGGTTTTAGGCACAAGAAGCGCGGTCTTCTTGCCGCTTAAGAACCTGGGCGCCGTCATCCTGGACGAAGAGCAGGACGGCTCCTATAAGCAGGAGATGCCGGCGCCTTGTTATCATGCCGGGGAAGTCGCCCTATGGCGGGCAAAAAATGAAAAAGCCATGGCTGTTTTCGCCTCGGCCACGCCGAGCATCGAGTGCTATCGCGCCATAAAAAATGGAGAAATGATTTGCGCCGGGCTCGACGAGCGCTACTGCGCGCGGCCCATGCCTATCGTTAAAATCCTTCCCTTTGAAAAACAAGACGACGGCCTTGACGAGGCGATCGTAACCGAGGTCAAAAAAACCATCGCCGCCGGCCGCCACGTCCTTATCTATCATAACCGGCGCGGCTTTAGCCGGATCCTGCGCTGCGAAAAATGCAAAACGCCTGTTGTCTGCAGTCAGTGCCGTCTGCCGCTGACTTTACATAAACTTCAGACTTCAGACTTCAGACTTCAGACTTCAGACATTAAGATTGAGGGTCAAACTAAAGAAGCGACGCATGAACCCGCAAACTCGCAAACCCGCAAACTCGCAAACATTCTTAGGTGTCATCACTGCGGCATTAGAAAAAATGTTCCCCAGCAATGCGCGGTTTGCGGCGCGCCGGCGGAACTGCTCAAAGCCGCCGGGTTCGGCACGCAGAAAATCGCTTCGGAGATCGAAAAGCTTTCGGGCTGCCCCGTGTCCCGATTGGACCGCGACACGGCGAAACATTCGGAGCCGATTTACGCTGATTTTAAATCAGGACAATCGAAAATTCTGGTGGGGACAAAACTGGTGGCCAAAGGATGGCACTTTCAGATCGGAAGAGCATGTGAGAAA
>JACQWW010000226.1 GCA_016209025.1 Elusimicrobiota bacterium
GCAAAATAAGTATCATTTGCTGTATAAGTTCCTGAAAATGTCGTATTTCCTCCTCCATTGGCAAAGTGGAGAACAGAAGATTGAGCATACATTCTTGAATTCGATATTGAGCTTTCCGAGTTAGCCCAACAAGGACACTCTTGCCAATATCCAAACTCATAAGCATTTGTCTCGGCTCTTCCTCCGTGTCATGCCAAGAATTTTCCTTTCCCACGGCATCAGCCACGATATAAAACACCCCGGTCATGCCCCGGCGCTTCAAAACAGGATAAGCCCCGGTATATTGATTAAGGTAACCGTCGTCAAAAGTGATGATAACCGGTTTCATGGGCAAGCGCCCTTGCGCCAGATCGTGAAAATTCACACTCGTATAGCCGTAGTCCTGAAGATACCCCATTTGCCAGTCAAAGCGTTTAGTGTTCACCCAAAGCGACTTTTGGCAGCTTCCAGCCGGAGGATTGCCGATTCGGTGATAAAGCAAAACCGGAATGCCTTTTTTAGGCAAGCGCCACCAGTTCCATCTCGTGGAAGCGCCTAAAACACCCAAGCCGGCTGCGGCTGCCGCCGCTGTTGTTAAAGTCATAATGCTCCTGCCATCTTTTTAAATTCAAAAACTTCCTGATAAAGTTCCTTGTATGTTTGATAAAAGCGCTCCCATGAATAAGGCTCGGCGACTTTTCTGACTTCATCGGCGCTTAAAGACCAACTGCCTTTAAGCCATCCCTCAATCCTGCCGGCCAATGCCTGAGAATCCGCCGGATCATCCAAAACGCAGATTTGCCGCAATTTCTCCGGCAGGATTTCCGAAGCTCCCACCTGACGGCTTAAAATCACCGGAACGCCGCTAGACATGGCCTCAAGACAGACCAAGGCGAATTCGTCATACCAGGCAGGATAAACCATTAAATCGCAGGCTGGAAAGATATCGCTTAAGTCCGGCAAACGTCCGGTAAAAAAACTGCGTCTTTCAAGAACAGCAGGCATCACAACTTGATTCTTTTGAGCTCCGACAACCACAAACACCCATTCATCTTGCTTGCCGTTGCCGCCGGCAGCGCCGGAACCGGCTATTTTGGACAAAACTTCGGCAATAGTTTTAAAATTTCTTTTTTCAAAATCTCCGCCTGCCGCAAAAACAATCCATTTAGCTTGTAAAGGCAGGCCGCAGCGCTGATTCCATAATCGGCGCAGTTCATGGCGCCGGCCAGGATGATATTTCCGGCCATCAACGCCCGGATAGATGACATGAAGTTTTTCGTTGTTCCAATATTCAAAACGCTTTATGACGTCATCGCGCATCTGTTTCGATATAACGACAAGCCGCGAACAGCCTCCAGGTCCCAAAGCGCGGTTTTTAATAAACATGGCTCCGGCTGAAGGCTTTCTTTGGGGAATCCGCCCGGCATATGTCCAGTCGGCATTGCCCAAAGAAAGGATATCCTGGCGGCATGAGTCTCCAAAACCGTGTACCAGTCCCCCCTGAGCCAGATGCCTCGCCGCCCTCTCGGCCAGCCAGGCGAAACTTCTAGAACGCAGGCTCCCGAAAATCTTGGGCAGTTGAGCGGCATATTTAAATTTAATCCCGTTTTGTAAACCGGAGAATTCTTTCATCCGATGAACGATGATGGAAACCCGCGCGCCTTCATTTTGAAACCTGGAAGCCAGTTCCCAAGCCAAACGGGAATTGCCGTTTGCTAAGTCAAAGTTCCGGCAAATATAAACAAGCGAAAAGGGTAGAGGGTAGTGGGCAGAGGGTAGAGGGTTCAGAGTCATAAGCTTTGCTTGATTTTCGCGTATCTTAAATGACGGTGAAAAGCGCTTAAAGCCGCCCAGACAAAACCTGAAAAGCCATCCAAAAATCCTAGTCTGAAAAAATAACCGGCAAAGAACTCGTAAGCAGGAATCAGGCTATGCCTAAACCCGAGTTTTTTTCCGGCCGCCATAAAATCTCCAGCCCAGATCGTCGTATAAAGCTCGCATTTGGATAGGTAATCCGCCAAATCGCGGTAAGGCCGGTGAATGATCGGATTTTTCAGCCGGCCGATTATGCCGCCATTAAGGACATAGTTTTCATGAACACCCTTAAATGGCGCCAAAGCGACTTTGTCGCGCCGGAAAAGACGCAAATGTTTCTCCGATCCCAAACCGCCGAACCGCAAAATCCTGCCCATAAAGCTCACCTGGAAAGGGATCAGCCAGCCGCTTTTATTCGTGTCCGACCTGTCGGACATGTCCGACGGGTCCGACCACCATAAGAGCGCGGCGATTTCATCGCGCAGGGCAGGAGTCACCCTTTCGTCGGCATCAAGACTCAACACCCAAGTCTCCTGACAGCAGGAAAGGCCAAAACGCCTTTGCTCGGTGAAATTATCAAAAGGTCTCGGGCAGACCCGCGCCCCGAAATTCTCAGCGATCTGCCGCGTCTTATCCGTCGAGCCGCCGTCAACCACCACGACTTCTTGGGCCAAGAGCCGGATGCTTTCTAGGGCGCCCCCTAAATCTTCCTCTTCATTTGTGGCCAAGATCAAAACCGAAAGAGGCGCTTTCGTCACCGGCAAACCTCAAGATAGCACTGAATTGTCGCCCCAATGGTGCGGTCAATGGTAAAAAGTTTCGCCCGCTCGCGAGCAAAAACCGCCAGGCGCTCTCTTAACTCTTTATCGTCGGCCAGCTTCTTTATGGCCTGGGCCATAGCTTGAACATCTTTAGGAGGCGTTAAAATTCCGGCCTCACCCAATACTTCAGGATTACCGCCGGCTTTGGTGGCGATGGCGGGCAGTCCTGCGGCCATGGCCGCGATCAAAACATTGGACGTCCCTTCTTTTAAAGATGATAAAACGAAAATATCCATCCGGTTAAGCGCTTCAAAAATATCCCTATCCCACCATCCGTGAAACTTGACACGATCCGCCGCTCCCGACTCCATGGCTAATTGCTCCAAATGCTTTCTATCTTTGCCGTCGCCGTAAATATCAAGGCTTGCCCCGGGTAAATCGCCGGCTATTGCGGCGAAAGCTTCGATTAATGTCGCCACGTCCTTCTGAGTTCTATCCAAAGCGCATATCGTGCCGA
>JACQWW010000221.1 GCA_016209025.1 Elusimicrobiota bacterium
CGCCTCATTGAAGGCACGGCGCGCTCGATGGGAATAGAAATAACATGACCCCTGAAGCTGCGGCGCAAACAAAAGCGCAGGCCCCTAGACTCGGCAAACGCCGGCGCGCCTGGAATATAACGATTGACGAACAAAAACTTTATCCGCTTGCCGAGGCCATCGAGCTGCTGAAAAAAGCGGCCAACGTAAAGTTCGACGAGACGGTCGAGCTTCATTTTCATCTCGGCATCAACCCCAAACAAAACGACCAGCAGGTCCGCTCGACCGTGGTCCTGCCGCACGGAACCGGCAAATCGAAAAAAGTGGCGGTTATCGCCAAAGGCGAAAAGGTCAAAGAGGCCGCGGCCGCCGGCGCCGGCGAAGCCGGCGAAGCGGACCTGATAGACAAAATCGCCAAAGGCTGGATGGATTTCGACGTTTTAGTGGCCACGCCGGACACCATGAAAGACGTGGCCAAGCTCGGCAAAATCCTCGGACCCAAAGAGCTCATGCCCAATCCCAAGACCGGCACGGTGACTTTCGAACTTGCAAAGATCATCAAAGAAATAAAAGGCGGACGCGTCGAATTCCGCGCCGACGCCTCGGGCAACGTCCACGCCATAATCGGCAAGGTTTCCTTTGACAATAAAAAATTGGAAGAAAACGCCAAGATTCTCATTGAAGCGGTTTTAAACGCCAAACCGTCAAGCGTCAAAGCCGCCTATATCCGCTCGGTCACGCTTTGCTCGACCATGGGCCCGGGGATACCGCTGGCCCTGCCGCAAAAGGAACAGTGAAAATAGAAATTAGGAGGTTTTATGGAAGGTAAAATCGTATTGCCGGCCTTCGGGCCCGTTGAATGGAAAATTCTCTATGGTGTTTTATGCAGTGCCGCCATCGCCATCGCCTACGGACTATATCTGATCCGCAAAGTCATTGACATCGAGGTCAAAAATCAAAAAATGATTGACGTGGCCCTAGCCATTGAAGAAGGCGCCTATGCCTATCTAAGGCGGCAAATCAAAACAATGAGCGTTTTTGTCGTCGGCCTCGCTGTTTTGCTTTATCTCGTTTATGTGCCGATTTTCGGACAAACGCTCGCCATCGGCGTTTCCATCGCCTTTTTAATGGGAGTCGCCGCTTCTTACGGGGCAGGCGCCATCGGCATGTGGCTGGCGGTCAAAGGAAACGTTCGCAGCGCTTTTTCGGCTCTCACCGGCTTCGACAAAGCCCTGGACGTTTCTTTTAAGGCCGGTTCCGTGGCCGGCATGTTTACCGTGGGCTTCGGCCTTTTGGGCGCCACGATTATTTTTATGATTTTTAAAGAAGACGCCATGAAAGTCCTGGTCGGCTTCGGTTTCGGCGGAGCCCTGGCCGCGCTTTTCATGAGAATGGGAGGCGGAATTTTCACTAAGGCGGCTGATGTCGGCGCGGACCTGGTAGGCAAGGTGGAAGTCGGCATTCCGGAAGACGACCCCAGGAACGCCGCCACTATCGCGGACAACGTGGGCGACAACGTGGGCGACTGCACCGGCATGGTAGCCGACGTTTTTGAATCGTACGAGGTCACCTTGGTCGCGGCCATTATTCTTGCGGCCGGCTGCCTGGCGGACAGCTCCTTTGTCCAGCAATACGGCGGCGCTTCGAGCGATTTCGCGTTGAAGCTGATTCTTTTTCCTTTATTAATCAGGGCCCTGGGAGTTTTTTCAAGCATCATCGGCATATGGTGCGTGCGGGTCAAGGGCGAGATCATGACTGACCCGATGAAACCGATCGCCCGCGGATATATGGCCAGCGCTTTGGCCAGCATCGTGGGATTTTTCATCATCAACGCCTTTTATTTAAAAGACCCCCAGACAGGCGCCGTTGACTGGCGTTTCGCCATGGCCGCGACCGTCGGCATCCTGCTCGCCATAGCAACCCTGTTTATCACCAACTACTTCACGCATCCTTCGAAGCGCCCGGCGACCGAAACGGCCCTGTCATCTAAAACCGGGCCGGCTACCGTCATTCTTACCGGTATGGCATACGGGCTTGAGTCCTCTGTCTGGGCCGTCATCGTCATCGCGGTCACCATACTATCATCTATTTGGATTGTCCCTGAAGAGTCAGTCTCGTGGGACTAGGACTACTGACAACCACGGGGTATATTCTGGCCATGGACACATACGGCCCGATCACCGACAATGCCCACGGCATTTTTGAAATGAGCGGCACCAAAGACGAACGGGCGGACAAGACTCTGACCTGGATGGACGCCATCGGCAACACGACCAAAGCCTTGACCAAGGGACTGGCCATCGCCACGGCCGTCATTGCCGCGGTAAGCCTTTTCCGTTCATTCGTCGAGGAAGCGCATCTTTTTGAAATCGGAATACAAGTCAACCTTCCCGACGTCTTTGTCGGGCTCTTGATCGGCGGATGCGTGCCGTTTCTTTTTTCATCGTTCGCCATCAAAGCCGTGGGACGCGCCGCTTCCCTGGTTGTCGAAGAGGTCAGGCGCCAGTTCCGGGAAAAACCAGGCATCATGGAGTTCAAGGAAAAACCCGATTACGCGGCCTGCGTTTCCATCGTCACAAAAGCGGCCCAGGAAGAACTCATTGCCCCGGCCATTTTGGCGGTCTTCGCTCCCATTCTGGTCGGTTTCGCGCTGGGTGCGGGCGCCCTGGGCGGCTTTTTGGCCGGCGCCATTCTCACTGGACAGCTTATGGCTGTTTATATGTCCAATGCCGGTGCGGTCTGGGATAACGCCAAAAAGAAAATCGAAGACGGTTTCCTGGGAGGCAAAGGCACGGACTGCCACAAGGCGACTGTGATCGGCGATACCGTAGGAGACCCCTATAAAGATACGGCGGGACCCGCCATCAATCCCTTAATCAAAGTCATGAATCTGGTGAGCATCATGATCGCTCCTTTTGTCATCCGCGATATCCCCGCATCCCTTCGCATTCTTGTGGCCCTCGCGGCCCTGGCGGTTCTGGCCTTCGCCATCGCCAGGAGCAAAAAAGGTTCGGGATTCTCCGCGGCCGGATCGGGCGGCAACTCGCATAAAAAAATAAAGCCGCCACATCCGGCTGAATCCAAAACGCCCAGTTTAACGTAATAATAAATAACCGCAGGGAGGTAAAACCTTATGAAACAAAAAGTAACAGTCGTCGGAGCAGGCAACGTCGGAGCCTCGCTCGTGGAACGGCTTCATACCACCGGTCTCGTTGACGTCGTCCTGGTGGATATTCCGGAAACAGGCGGCATGCCTAAAGGCAAGTGCCTGGACATAGAGCAGGGCGGCTCGGTTCTGCGCTCGGACTCGTCCGTCATCGGAGCCGCAGACTATGAGCAGACGAAAAATTCCGACATCGTGGTTTTGACCGCTGGATTTCCCAGAAAACCCGGCATGACCAGAGAACAGCTCCTGGACATCAACGCCAAAATAGTGTCCAGCGTGGCCAGGCAAATCATCAGCGCTTCGCCGAAAGCCATTTTAATCGTCGTCACCAATCCCTTGGACGCGATGTGCTTCGTGGCTTTAAGGGAAACCAAATGGCCCAGAAACCGGGTCATCGGCATGGCCGGCATTTTGGATGCCTCCCGCCTGGAGCGCCTGATCGCCCAGAAGCTCGGCGTTTCCATAGAAAACGTTTCAGCCTGCGTTTTGGGAACACACGGCGAAACCATGGTGCCGGTTCCGTCGGCCACCACGGTTTTCGGCGTGCCCATCACCAAGCTCATGAAGGAGTCCGAAATAGCCGAGGTGGTCCAAAAATGCGTTCAGGGAGGAGCGGAAATAGTGGGCCTGCTTAAAACCAGCGCCTATTACACGCCAGCCGCCTGCGTCATGGAAATGATTATGGCCATCATCAAAGATAAAAGGAAAATCCTTCCATGCTCCGTTTATCTCGAAGGCGAATTCGGCTTAAAAGACGTGTATCTCGGGGTGCCGGCCGTGCTCGGTAAAAACGGCGTGGAGCGCGTCATGGAGGTGCCGTTAAACGATCAGGAAAAAGCCGCTATGGACAAAGCAGCTAAGGCAGTGCAGGAGATGCAGGATTACCTGAAAAAAAGCCCGGTCCCGGCCTAAAAAAGGGAATAAGGGAACGAGGGAATAAGGGAACAAGGGAAATTTCCTTCCCTTAATCCCTTTTCCCTTGATCCCTTATCCCTTATTTATGGCTTGTCGAACCGCGGCAACCAGCCGGACCGGGTCGCAAGGCTTGGTCAGATATTCGCACGCGCCCAAAGAAAAACCTTTATCGAAATCTTCTTTCTGATTGAGCGACGAATGGATAATAACGGGAATGTTTTTGGTTTGAGCGCCGCCTTTCAGGGCGCTTAAAACCTCCCAGCCGTTTTTCACCGGCATTCTGATGTCTAAAATAACCGCATCAGGCAGGCGCTTTTGAATTTTATTCAACGCCTCTTCGCCGTTATAAGCCGAGTCGGTCTCAAAACCCTCCATTTTTAAAATCTCGCAAAGAGTCAAATTGACGTTAAGCTCGTCCTCGACAATCAAAATTAATGCCATTGCCATTTCTTTTTAAAATTTAGTCTAATTATCAACAAAACGCAATGGTAAATGAGGGAGGTTTGTTATGAAACGATATCGCTTGAACCGTTTTTTTAGCTTAGCGGCTTCAGCCGCCCTGGCTGCCTCAGCCGCCCAACCCCTTCGGGCCGACCAATTCGAGCAATTCAGAAGAAACATCAACACAAAGGACCTTCTTGCGTCATTTACCAAAGAGTTGGGAGGCTTGGTCGGAGGCGGCAGTTTCCACACCGGACGTTCGCTCGGATTCCCCGGCGTTGATATAGGCGCGCACGGCGCCGCCATCAAACCGACGGACAAAATAAAGACTCTTTTTAAGACCAATCTGAATATGGCTGTTCTGCCCATAATTCAAGGCGAGGTCGGCCTGCCTTACAAAATTGACATTATTTTGCGCGGCACCAGCTATGAAGATATCACCCTGGTCGGCGGGGGCTTAAGATACGGCATTTTTAAATTAAGAGGAATTCCTCTTGCCCCGGGTATCGCTGTTTCCGGTTTTGTTCATTCCCTGAATCACAGCGTCTTTTCCCTTTCGCATGTCTCCGGCAATTTAGTCGTTGACTGCTCGATTCCCATTGTCAGCCCTTATGTCGGAGTCGGCATTGACCGGACAAAAATCAAAATCGCCCAAGCCGACGTTGTTGACATGCGTGGAATCAATGTGACGGAATCCGGCACGAGACTTGCGGCCGGCCTGAACATCAAGCCTTTTCCTCTTGTTTATATCCACGGCGCCGCCACTATCGTCAACGGCCGCTCAGGCTTTGAAGGCGGACTGGGCGTAAAGTTTTAGCGTAGAGCGTAAAGGCTATACTTGGCACGGGCAATGGGGTCAGGTCTTCATTTGTCACTTGTTACAACAAACTATGGCCGCCATTTAGTTCATGCCAACAAGTGACAAATGAAGACCTGACCCCATTGCCACGCTCTGCGCTGGCTTCCCTCTGGTTTTTTCATCCAACTGCCGTTAAACTATTCATGAGGCATAAACATGAATGTTGCGGTTGTCTGCTTTCCAGTTTTAATTTTAATCCTAAGCTTAAAAACACCAAGACCGGCCTCAGCCGAAGAAGATCAGCAGCCCCAGCAATGTGCATGCACCGGCCCGGTCTGCGCTCAGGCACTGCGTCAAAGATCACCACAGAACCCATTCGCCGAAGTAGTGGGCAAGAAAGAATGGGCTTTTTTTCTCAATGATAACGACATGAGCATCCCGGGGGGCGGCGAACCGTCTTACGGTATGACACAATCAATAACGAATCCTGCCTGCCCCCAGGACCGCGTAAGAAGCGCCTATGATATCCCGCCGAAATTCTGCCACATGCTTCAAGGACAAGAATTGGAAAATGCCCTCGCCGATCCATATCTCGGCGGAGGGCCGGAAATCGTGGAATGTTTCGATGTTAATGAAGACGAGGTCCCGGTGCTGGCAAATTGCCGGGATATGCCCGGAGACTGCGAACTTGCCAGAAGTCAAGACGCCGAGCAAGCTCCTTCTCAGGCGCAATGGACCTGCGAGCTTTTGCCGCCGGAGACCAAAGATGTCGATGAACCGAATATAATGTGCACTAATAATCAAACCGGCGCTCCGGAATTTGTGATTTGCCGGCCCGAGGTAAATTCCAACCCTGAACTTTGCCGCCTCGCCAAAGACCAGCATCCTGATGTCTGCCAGGCAGATCCCTCAGATCCGCTGTGCGGTAATACAAATCAGACGGCAAGCGAATCGCCTGGGCCGCCCGCGCCCGATGCGCCGGCGTCGGACGATTCCGGCCCTTATTCTACGCCGGCGCCAGGCTCATCCGAATCAACGCCTTCTGCCGGTTCCGATTCAATCTCCGGGCCATCCCTTGATTCCGGGGGCACAGCGCCCCCCATCCTGGCGTCTCTGCCGGGACAAAATCCGGGAATGTCCCTGGCAGCCAACTGGGACGGGGCAGGGCCCGGTTCGGGACAATTGCCTGTCTTGGATGTGGCCGGCGGATATACGGCAGATTTAGAAAAAAGTGAGATGCCGGAAATATCAAACTTGGAAAAAAGAGTGACCCAGGCAAGGGATAATGAAAACGATCAGATGAAAGTAAACACGCCGCCCGCCGGCATTCAAAAACAAATGGCTGCGCCCGTATCCAAAAATAAAAGTGCGAGCGCATTATCCCAACTGCAGAATTCTCTTGACCGCTATATGGCTTGTTTTGATGAAAACGACCCAAGCCGTCTCAGTGGAGAAAGCGCGATCGGCTGTATTTTCCTGTTGATGCAATAG
>JACQWW010000222.1 GCA_016209025.1 Elusimicrobiota bacterium
CTGGAGATCAAAGGCGCGGCAGGGGTTCGGCCCCATCATTTGCGCGGACTCATTGCTTTTGGGCAGGAATATAAAACAAAACGCTCGATTGCCGTTTCGCTCGATCCCCAGCCGCGCAAAGTGAACGGCATAGAAATTTTACCCTGGAAAATATTTTTAGATCAGCTTTGGGCCGGCCGGATCATCCATGGGGCGGCATAATGTTTATGAGAAAACAAGCTGATCGCGATATGCCCATCGGTAAGTTAGCCAGGTATGTTCAATGTAGATTATACGGCGGTATCTTGGAATATTAAAAAAATTTGTCAGACCAGCGGGGATGCAGGGTTAAAAGCGAAGCTCAATGATCTCGAACTGCGATTTAGCGATGCTAATTCATAATTCAAGACCTGACCCCAATCCCCCCCATTTGTCAGTTGCTTCCCAGGAAACTAGGGCTATTTAATGAATCTCAATAATATCACCACCGACGAGCTGATTAAGCTTTATGATTTAAAGCCGCATCCCGAAGGCGGATTTTATAAGGAGACTTACCGCTCTGAAGGATTTATTTCCAAAACAGTTTTGCCGGAAGGTTTTAACGGCAAGCGCAATTATTCAACGGCGATTTATTTTTTGGGCAAATCCCCTTCTGCGGACACGCGATTTGCTTTAATGAGGTCATGAATCCCCAGCCAAACGGCCATTTCTTCGAGTCCCAGGGGACGGCGTCCACCTATGGCAATGACCCTGCCATCCAGGAGGCTATTTCCTTCGGGATTGACATCAGCCTGGTGGAGTCCATGCTGCTTAAAACGCCGCAGGAGCGCGTAAGGGATCTCGAGTCCATGCTGGCATTTCTGGAGCAGATTCGTCCCCCAACCGGAATTTAAGTGCTTCGTATCGAGAAGCTTGTTCAGCAACTTTATGGTCACGATGTCGCCTTTGCCCTTATTGGCGGGGTGGCCATGGCGGCCCAGGGATCGGTTTATGTGACTTACGATCTGGACGTTTGCTATGAAAGAAGCGATCAGAATTACGAGCGGTTGATCAAAGCTTTGGCGCCGATTCATCCAATATTACGAGGCGCGTCGGAAAATCTGCCATTTCAATGGGATACGGCAACGTTAAAGGCAGGGTTGAATTTTACCTTGCGTACCGATTGGGGCGATCTTGACCTATTTGGCGAAGTTGCCGGTTTAGGTTTTTATTCCGACATGGCCAAGTATTCGGAGATGATGACGATCGCCGGTGTCAATTGCCGTGTTCTTGGTTTGATTGGGCTGATCAAAGCCAAGGAAGCCGCTAGCCGGCCGAAGGATTTGATTCATCTCAAGGAATTGCGCGCTTTAAAGGCGCTCCGCGAATCTAGGACCGAGCAGGGACCAAAACAGTAATAGGCGAAGGGGTCAGGTGTATTATGAGAAAACGAGCTGATCGTGACATGCCCATTGGCAAGCTGGTCCAGATTGACGATTTCCTACCACCGCCCGCCGTCGTTGTCAACGCTCTGGCGGCTTTCACCGGCATCCGCCGCCGGTCTTTGCCGATGAGAAGAAAGAAAGCCGTCGCGCAAAGTCCCGCAAAAGGGCAAAAGGGGTCAGGTCTTGAATTATGAATTAGCACTTGTTAACCTACCGTCATGAGCCGCCCCTTAAGACTTGAATACCCCGGCGCTTTTTACCACGTCCTGGCCCGTGGTAATGAGCGCAAGGAAGTCTTCCGGGACGATGAAGACAAATCTCGCTTTTTAAATTTTTTAGGTGAAGCATCTGACCGGTGGGCCCTTTCGGTTCATGCCTATGCTTTGATGGTAAACCATTACCACATTCTGCTTGAAACAAAGGCAGGCATGCTTTCCTTGCCGATGCGCCACGTCAATGGCGTCTATACCCAGTTTTTCAACCGCAAACACAATCGGGTCGGCCACCTTTTTCAGGGCCGCTTCAAAGCTTTACTGATAGACAAGGAAAGTTATCTTCTTACGCTCTCGCGTTATATCCATCAAAATCCCATCAGGGCAGGGATGGCGAAATCCGCCGGCGATTACCCCTGGAGCAGCTATCCCGCTTATTTGGGGCTGACAAGAACCCCCAAATGGCTTAATACTCAAGAAACTCTTTCTGAATTTGGCCAAAGCCTGAATTCCCAAAGGAAAAACTACCGGGCTTTTATAGAAACGGATAATCCTGCCGATCCATTTAAAAATGTTATTGGCCAGCTTGTTCTGGGTTCCAGACAATTCTTGCAGTCGGCAAAGGAAAGAATTTCCCGGCTCGGCAAAAGCAACAAAGAGCATCCGTGTCGCAGGGTTTTGGTGCTTAACTTGCCGCCAGAACGTGTTGTCAGAGAGGTTTGCCAGGTTTTTGGAGTCAATTATGAGAGTCTTGTGGGCGGCCGCTGTCGCGATATGGCGCGGCCAGCCGCCATGCTTTATTTGAGAGACAAATCCCGGCTCACCCTTAAGGAGATTGCCCGTATGTTCAATGTAGATTATACGGCGGTATCTTGGAATATTAAAAAAATTTGTCAGACCAGCGGGGATGTAGGGTTAAAAGCGAAGCTTAATGATCTCGAACTGCGATTTAGCGATGCTAATTCATAATTCAAGACCTGACCCCAATC
>JACQWW010000082.1 GCA_016209025.1 Elusimicrobiota bacterium
ATCGAAAGGGAACCGGCAAGCACATGAATATTGAATATAGAATGTGGAATATAGGATGGAAACACCTAAATTAGAGCGTCTTTTAGAAGAAAAAGCCAAAGAGCTTAAAGAGAAAAATATCAAATTGGATCAGCTTGAGCACGAGCTGGCTCACTTGGCCAAAGAAAACGAGCGGCTTCAAAAAGAGAATTTAAAATGCCGTGAGCTTGCCGATACCGCCAAAAAAATGTCCGACGAGGCAATCGGCCAAAGGGAGGGGCTGGAGGCTGAAATCCGCCGGTTAACGAGCGAACTGGAAAAAGTAAGGGCGCAAATCGAGCGGTGCCGGCGCATGAAGCAGGCGGGCCTTTTCGTGGATTTCGAGAATATCCGTCTTTGCCTGAAAAACCGGATGAAAAAAGACCCTGATTTGGGCCGGGTTTTAAAAGAAATCGAGGCGCTGGCGTGTCCGCCGGACAGCGAAGACAGATTTTTGGTTTTTAAGCGCGCTTATGTGGTGGCGGATAAAAATCTTCAAGCGCTTCTGGAACAGGCAGGCTACGAGGTTTTAGAAAAAAGGCCGGACAAAAAATCGAGCGGAGAATTCACCTGCAATTGGGACGTGGGCATCGCGCTCGATATTGTGGAGGCGGCGCCGCGCCTGGACGCCGTGGCCGTGGCCAGCGGGGACGGAGATTTTATTGATTTGGCTCAGGCGCTCGCCGAGAAATTCAAGGGCAGAATTGCCGTTGAATTTATCGGGATCAAAGGCTTGACAAATAACGCCATTCAGCAGGCCGCGGTGGACGGCCGGATTCAACTGCTCTATATCAATGCCTGACGACGTTCCCCGGTATATTCTAACCGACCAGGGTTTGAAATCCGAAGAAGAACTTTCTGCGGTTCCGGCTGTCCAAAAAAAATATGTTCTAGGCAGTCCCTGGCTTGGTTTCGCGCTTTTTTTGGCGCTCGCGGCTTACTTTTTTAATTCCAAGGAGTGGTTTAAGGCCGCGGAAAGATATATCGAAAAAAAACAAAACCTTGTCGCCCTGGAGCCTTATCGTCTCTGGGCCGCCAACAATCCCCTGGCCTACGACGAAGTTGCCGCGAGCCCGGCGAGCTTTACCGGCAAAGCCGTGGTTTGGGAAATTTCCATCGGAGCCGAAGGCCAGTATTATTGCGATGGACAGGCCGACAAAAAGATTGCTTGGACAGAAGGCAATCTCGACGCGCGTCTTTTATTTCTTGGTTCAAAACCAACCAAGGTTTTGGCCAGGATAGAAGGCGCCGCGCAAGACCGGCCCCTTTTAAAGTTTTTGGAAACCTTCTAGCCCTTTTCTTTCTATGACTTTTCTTACTTTTTGGACTTCTTTTTTGCTTTTGCTTTTTCCTTTTTCTTTGTTACCGGCTTACAGCAGCCAGGCTTATTGCAACACATGATCCTCACCCCCTGGGACTTTTATACCAAATCCAAAACGGATAAAATTATTAGAAGTTCCCGATGGTCATTGCGAGCCCCGGGCGAGGCAATATCATTAAGAAGATTTTTTTTATGGGATTGCCACGGGTCCTACGGACCCTCGCAATGACAACCGAAAGATAAGGAGAAAAATCATGCCCACGATGACTCTTAAGAAAAAAAATGTAAAAGCAAGTTTGAAAAAATCGGTCTATTTTTTCGGCGGCGGCAAAGCCGACGGCAATGAAAGCATGAAAAACCTGCTGGGCGGCAAAGGCGCCAACCTGGCGGAAATGGCCGGACACAAAAACCTCAGGCTCCCTGTTCCGCCAGGGTTTACCATTACCACCGAGGTTTGCGCCTATTATTATCAAAACGGGAAGAAATATCCGGCCGGCCTCAAAGAACATGTCCTGGCCGCCTTGAAAAAAATCGAGGCTTTGATGGACAGGCGCTTCGGCGATCCGGAAAATCCGCTTTTGGTTTCCGTACGTTCCGGAGCCCGGCGCTCCATGCCCGGCATGATGGAAACGGTTTTAAACGTGGGGTTGACGCAAACAACCATTCCCGGTCTAGTCAAACAAAGCAACGGCAACGAGCGTTTTGTTTATGACGCGTACCGGCGCCTGATCATGATGTATTCTGATGTGGTGATGGAAAAAGCCGCGGGAATAGAACCCAAAGAGGATATGGGAATACGCCGCCGGCTTGAACATCTTATGAATGAGCTTAAAAAAGAAAAAGGATACAAGCAGGATACGGATATGAATGTCCCGGATTTGAAAAACCTGTGCGCTCTTTTTAAAGCAAAAATTAAAGAAACGCTCGGCAAGGAATTTCCCGACGATCCGCATGAACAGCTCTGGGGCGGCATCGGCGCGGTGTTTTCATCATGGAACGGCAAGCGCGCGATCAGCTATCGCCGCATCGAAGGCATCCCTGATGAGTGGGGAACCGCGGTCAACGTGCAAGCCATGGTCTTCGGCAATATGGGCGATGACTCCGCGACCGGCGTGGCCTTTACCCGAAACCCGGGCACTGGCGAGAACGGCTTTTACGGCGAATATCTCATCAATGCCCAGGGCGAAGACGTGGTGGCCGGTATCCGAACCCCTGCCCCGGTCAATGAATATTCAAAATCCGAGCACAACAAAGAGATGGTGACCCTGGAAAAGGGAATGCCTCATCTTTACAAAGAGCTTTACAATTATCAACGCCGCCTTGAAAAGCATTATCACGACATGCAGGATATCGAATTTACCATTGAAAAAGACCGGTTGTTCATGCTTCAGTGTAGAGTGGGCAAACGCAACGGACCGGCCGCGGTCAGAATGGCCGTGGAAATGTGCCGGGAGCGCTTGATTGACGCCAAAACCGCGGTCAGCCGGGTGACCCCGGCCCAGCTCGATGAGCTTTTGCATCCTATTTTGGATCCGGCCGCGGAAAAGAAAGCGGCGCATATAGCCAAAGGCCTGCCCGCGGGGCCGGGGGGCGCCTGCGGCCAGGTTGTTTTTACCGCGGAAGACGCTGTCAACTGGGCTAAGACAGGCAAGAAGGTTATTTTAGTGCGCGAGGAAACCAATCCGGAAGACATCGAGGGCATGAGGGCGGCTCAGGCCATTTTGACGGCGCGCGGCGGCATGACCAGCCACGCGGCCTTGGTGGCGCGCGGCTGGGGAAAATGCTGTGTGGTCGGGGCAGGGGCCCTGGATGTCAATGCCCATGCCAAGACATTTTCCGTCAACGGCACTACCGTTCGCGAGGGTGATTTTATCAGCCTCAACGGCTCAAAGGGCGTGGTTTATCAGGGCCGGCTTCCCATGGTTGTGGGCAGTGAAGACAACCCGAATTTTGCGGCGTTTATGAAATTGTGCGACCAACTGCGCAAGCTAGGCGTGCGCGCCAATGCCGATACTCCGGATGACGCCAAAAAAGCGCTTCAATTCGGGGCTGAAGGCATCGGGCTGTTCCGCACCGAGCATATGTTTTACGGCAAAGGAGCTGAAGAGCCGCTTTTTAAATTGCGAAAGATGATTTTAAGCGCCGACGAAAAAGAGCGCCGGACAGCGTTAAATGAGCTTTTCACGCATGTTAAAGCCGACATCAAAGCCACACTTGAAGCCATGGCCGGCAAACCTGTGACCATCCGGCTTATTGACCCGCCGCTTCACGAGTTTGTGCCGAGGCGTCCGGAGGAGCAAAAGCGTTTAGCCGACAGCTTAGGGATTACGGTTCAAGACATTGAAGAGCGCGCTCAAACGCTTCATGAATCCAATCCCATGATGGGTCACCGGGGTGTGCGTTTAGGGATTACCTATCCGGAAGTCAGCGAAATGTGGGTCCGCGCCATTTTCGAGGCCGCGGCTGAACTTAACAAGGAAGGCAAAAAAGCCCTGCCGGAAATCATGATTCCCGTTACCTGCGATGTCAAGGAAATCACCCATCAACAGGAAATCGTCAAACGTATCCATTCGGAGGCCGCGGCTAAATTCTCCGTTAAGCAAATTCCGCATTTATTCGGAACCATGATCGAGATTCCCCGCGCCGCTTTGCTGGCTCATGAAATGGCCGAGGTGTGCGAATTTTTTTCCTACGGGACGAATGATCTCACTCAGATGACATACGGCTTCAGCCGCGACGACATCGGCGCCTTTGTGCCGGATTACGTGGAAAAGAAGATTCTGCCCAACGATCCTTTTAACACGCTCGATCAAAAAGCCGTGGGCGAGCTCATTAACATCGGCATCAAGCGCGGACGTTCCAAGCGCGCCCATTTGAAAGTGGGTATCTGCGGCGAGCACGGCGGGGACCCAAAAAGCATCAGCTTCTGCCACCATGCCGGCATGAACTATGTCAGCTGTTCACCCTACCGCGTGCCCATTGCCCGCCTGGCCGCGGCCCAGGCCGCCCTTGAAGACCGGAAAAATTAAGATTGCAAATGGAAAAGAAATACCCGGTCAATCTGCCTAAGACAGGCTTTCCCATGAAAGCTGATTTGCCGCGGCGCGAGCCTGCATGGCTTGAGTTTTGGAGCGGCAAAAAAATTTACGAGAAGGCGCTCGGCGCCAATGCCGGCCGTGCGAAATTTATCCTGCACGACGGGCCGCCTTATGCCAACGGCCCGATTCATATCGGCCATGCTTTGAATAAAATTCTCAAAGACATTGTTGTCCGCTATAAGACCATGTGCGGATTCGAGGCGCCATACATTCCGGGGTGGGACTGCCACGGGCTTCCCATTGAGCAGGCTCTGCTCAAAGAGCTCAAGCTTTCCAAAAAAGAGGCCGGCCAGGATCCGGTCCGTTTTCGGCAAAAGTGCCGCGAGTTCGTCCTGAAAATGGCTGAGCTTCAGAAAAAAGACTTTATCCGGCTGGGTGTTTCCGGCGACTGGCAGCATCCCTATATCACCATGGAGCCTGATTATACCGGCCGGATCATTGAAGCATTTATCCGTCTTTATCAAAAAGGTTATATCCATAAAGGTCTCAAGCCTGTGTTTTGGTGCATTAATTGCGAAACCGCTCTTGCCCAGGCTGAGGTTGAATATAAAGACAAGAGTTCTTCCAGCGTTTATATTGCTTTTCCGGTAAAAAACAAGCCCGGCTATTGCGTCCTTGCCTGGACCACTACCCCCTGGACTTTGCCGGCCAACCGGGCCCTGTGCTTTCACCCGCAAGCCCCTTATGCGGTTTTGCGCTTGAAAGACGGCCGCAAGGCGATTGCTGCGGAGGCGCTGGCTAAAAATATCGAGGCGGCCTTGGGCGCAGTTTTGACAGAAGAGCGATACAGCGCCGGACAAATGGCTGGCTGGATAATGGAAAGCCCGCTGGCCCGCCTTGAAGTGCCGGCGATTACCGATCGCACGGTCTCACTTGAAGAAGGAACCGGCGTGGTTCATTCGGCGCCGGGCCACGGCGAGGCCGATTTTCAATGGGGTCAGCGCTTCAAGCTTGAGACATTCAGCCCGGTTGACGAGACGGGCGCCTTTACATCGGCGGTTTCCTTTAAGGAATTGATCGGACGGCGCGTGTCCGATCCCGAGACAACCAAAATGCTTCTCGAGCTTCTCGGCCCGAATCTCCTTAAATCAGGCGAAATAACGCACTCCTACCCTCATTGCTGGCGTTGTAAAGAGACGGTCATTTTCCGGGCGACCCAGCAGTGGTTTTTAAAAATCGAACATAATGATTTGCGCCGAAAGATTCTTGAAGCCGTCGAGCAGACCCAATGGATTCCGGCCGGCTCCAAAGAGCGGATCCGCTCCATGGTGGAAACCAGGCCTGATTGGTGCCTGTCCAGGCAGAGGATTTGGGGCGCGCCGATTCCCATTTTAAACTGCCGGGCTTGCGGCCGGGAAAACGATGTGCCTGAGCTTTTTGAAGAAATCATCAGGCGGATGCGCGAACAAGGCGAGGATTTTTGGTTTGAACCTTCCGGCGGATTTTTGCATGAGCTTGGAGAGCGCTTTCCTTGCCGCGGCTGCGGGGGCAAAGAAATGATCCGCGATCCCAATATTTTGGATGTTTGGCTGGATTCCGGCGTTTCCTGGTTTGCGGTTTTGGCCTCTGGCGGCCAGGGCCTCTGGCCCAAGCTCCGCCCCCGAAGCACTGCGGAGCGGGGCCCAGACTCCGTCCCCGAAGCACTGCGGAGCGGGACGGTATGCCAAGCAAGCAAGGACTTGAGTTATCCGGCGGATTTATATTTGGAAGGATCAGATCAGCATCGCGGCTGGTTTCAGACCTCGATCATCACGGCTGCAGCCCTGACCGGCCGGGCTCCGTACCGGGCCGTCTATACCAACGGCTGGGTGCTTGATGATGAAGGCCGGGCCATGCACAAATCCCTGGGCAATGTGGTCAGCCCCCAGGAAATAGTGCAAAAATGGGGCGCTGATGTTTTAAGGGTTTGGGCCGCCAGCGTTTCCAGCACCGAAGACGTGGGGGCTTCGGCCAAGCTGATGGAGGGTTACGGTGAAAATTATCGAAAACTCAGAAACACCCTGAGATTTCTCCTGGGCAATCTCCACGATTTTCAGCCGCACCGCCACGCGGCCCGCGGCCTGGAGGATTTGGGCCGCCTGGAGCGCTGGGCTCTTTTGAATTTGGCTGAAACCATCGCTGAATGCCGCCAGGGTTACGAGTCTTATGATTTTCCCCGATCCTTAAGGGCTTTGACCGCTTTTGCTGTTCATGATTGTTCAAACTTTTATTTCGACATTTCCAAAGACTGCCTTTACACTTTCAAAGACGATGATCCGGCCAGGCGCCAGACTCAGAGCGTTCTTTTCGCTGTTTTTCACCAGATGATCATGATGATGTCGCCTATTCTGCCTTTCACCGCGGAGGAGGCCTGGCAGGAATTGCTCAAAACTCTTGAGTCTAAAGAGCCGGTCATGGCGGCCGGTGTGCGATTCGATTTTCCTGAATCCTGCCATTTGGGCCGGTTCCCGACAGCCTGCGCCGGATGGAACGACGAGGATCTTAAAAAACAGGCGCCTTTACTACTGGCCTTAAGAGAAGAGGTTCATCAAAGGCTCGACCCCTTGCGCAAATCCGCCGGCTTGGGAAGTTCCCTGGAAGCGCGGGTGATAATCGAGGCGGCCGGCCATGACCACGAGGTTTTAACGGGCTGGGAAAGCCTTTTGCCTTCTGTCTTGCTTGTTTCGGAGGTGGCGCTTAAAAAAGGGCAGGCCGCGAACGGCAAACCGCAGGTCAGCCTGGAAAAAGCCGGCGGCAGAAAATGCGTCCGCTGTTGGATTTATCATGATTCAGTGGGGGACGATCCGCGCGATCCAAGCCTTTGCGCCAAGTGCGTAAGTGTTGTTTATGCTTAATGCGGCGGCCTAATCCTCAGCTTATAGCCTGTTTTTTTCTGGTCATGCTCGATCAGTTGTCCAAAGTTTTGGCGTATAAGCGCTTGGCGGCACATGACAGCATTCGTCTTACCCGGTATTTTCACTTGACGTATGTGGAAAACACAGGGATTTCCTTCGGCATGATGCAGGGAACCGGCAACCGCCTGCTTTTGGTTATGAATATTTTATTGACCGCGGCGATTTATGTTTTTTGGAGAAAACGGCGAACTCAAATTTCTCCGCCAAAGGCGGATCCGCCTCCGGCGGAAAATTTTGACTCCTGGGGCCTTATATTAATTTTGGCCGGCGCCTTCGGCAATATTCTTGATCGGCTCATCAGAGGTTATGTGGTTGATTTTTTGGATTTTAAAGTTTGGCCGGTTTTCAATTTGGCCGATGCCATGATCACAGCCGGCGTGGCGCTCTATCTTTGGAGCGCGATCCGCGCAAGAAGATGTCATCATCAATCGTCATGACGATCGAGCAACTTCAGCCCAGGGGGCAGACCAGCAGGCAGTCCCTTGAGCACAAGGGGCGAAAACCAAAACCCTCCTTCCACGACCACAGAAAACGCCTGCGTAAGCGGTTTGCCGAATCAGGGCCGGAAAGTTTTTTGGATCATGAACTTTTGGAAATGATTTTGGCCTGCGTCATTGCGCGAAAGGATACAAAGGATATGGCTTGGGACCTGCTTCGTAAATTCAAAAATCTAGCCGGCGTTTTTGAGGCCTCCAGCGAAGAGCTTTTGGCTGTTTGCGGCATTGGTCCTAAATCAGCCCAACTTCTGACGCTTTTCAGGCCCGCCTGCGCCGCTTATCTCAAAAGCCGATTGGTCCGACGTAGTTTATTAAACAGTCCTCAATTAACGGCGGACTACTGCCGGTTGCGTCTGGCCGGCAAAAGCCATGAATTGGCTTATGTTCTTTATGTCAACGATAGAAACCGCCTGCTTGCCGAAAAAACCGTATCTCTTGGGAGTGTCAATGAATCTCCGGTTTATCCAAGGCGAGTGGTGGAGGAGGCTTTAGCCTGCCGCGCCTCCGGTTTTATTCTGGTTCATAACCATCCAAGCGGCGAGGTGACGCCTTCACCTGAGGACAGAACGCTTACCGAAAGAATTCTCCAAACAGCCAGATCGGTTGATTTAAGATTTTTGGATCATATCATTGTCGGCCAGAACGGCCACTATAGTTTTCGAGAAACAGGATTTTTCGAGGCGCACGCCAAATGAGCGAGAAATCCAATTTTATATGGAACATTGCCGAGCTTCTGCGCGACAGCTTTAAGCGCGGCAAATATCAGGATGTCATTTTACCCCTGACGGTCCTGCGCCGCATTGATTGCGTCCTGGCGCCCACCAAAGAAAAGGTGCTGGCGGTCAATGCAAAACTCAAAGCCAAAAAACTGGAAAAACCTTACAATGCTCTTTGTAAAGCCTCGGGTTTCGCTTTTTACAATACCTCGAAGTTTGATTTTGAAAAGCTTTTGGATGACGCTCCAAATCTGGCTGCCAATTTGCGGGCCTACATTAAACATTTCTCGGAAAACATGCTGGAGGTTCTCGAAAAATTCGATTTTGACAACACTATTTCGAAACTTGACGAAAAAAGCCTCCTCTTTTTAGTGCTTGAACGTTTTAAGAATATAGACCTGCATCCCGATGCGGTTTCCAATCATGAAATGGGTTATATCTTTGAGGAGTTGATACGTAAATTCAACGAGGCTTTGGATGAAAATCCCGGCGAACACTTTACGCCTCGAGAAGTGGTCAGGCTGATGGCGGATTTGCTCTTGTCGCAAGACAAGGAAGCGTTAAGCCGCAATCATATTGTCAGAACGATTTGCGACCCTTGCTGTGGAACCGGCGGCATGCTGACCATTGCCAAGGAAAGGATTACGGAGATCAATCCCAAGGCCGAGGTGTATCTGTTTGGGCAGGAATCTCAAGCGGAAACCTATGCCGTCTGCAAGTCCGACCTTTATATGAAAAGCGCAGACGGGCGGGATGCGGAAAATATCAAATACGGAAGCACGCTTTCAAAAGACCAACATTCTGCGCGCTATTTTGATTACCTTTTGGCAAATCCTCCTTATGGTAAGGAATGGAAAATGGACCAGGAGGCTGTGGAGAAGGCAAGGTTCAACTCATTGACGCCACTTCTTTTTGGGTCGCCATGAGAAAAAGCCTGGGGGACAAACGGCATGAAATTTCTCCGGAGCAGATAAAACAGATCGTGGAAATCCATCGGCAGTTTAGGGAAGGCGAGCATTCCAAAATTTTCAAGAGGGAGGCCTTCGGCTTCCGCAAGGTTACGATCGAGCGGCCATTGCGGCTTAATTTTCAGGCAAACAAGGAACGCCTAATGCGGCTTAATGAGCAAAAGGCCTTTGCTGACTTGGCCCAAAGCAAAAAGAAAGCGCCCAAGGAAAGAAATAAAGAAATTGCCGAAGGCGTAAAGCAGCAAAAAGCCATCTTTGCCATGCTTAGCGCATTGCCCGCTGCCCTTTTTAAGGATCGCGGAAAATTTGAAAAAGAACTGGACAAAGCCGTTAAAGTTTCCGGCTTCAATTTATCCGCCCCGCTTCGCAAGGCAATTTTGGCCGCTCTTTCCGAGCGCGACGAAGCGGCCGAAATTTGTCGGGACGATGAAGGGAACCCCGAGCCCGACTCTGATTTGCGCGACACCGAAAATGTGCCGTTGGGCGAAGACATTAATGCCTACTTTGATCGGGAAGTAAAACCCCATGTCCCGGATGCCTGGGTCAACACCGCCCTCCGTGACCATAAGGATGGCGAAGTGGGTAAAGTGGGCTACGAGATCAATTTCAATCGCTACTTTTACAAGTACCAGCCGCCGCGTCCATTGGAGGAGATAGAATCCGATATTGAAACCCTGGAGAAGGAAATTATGGGCATGCTTTCCGAGGTGACCAGGTGAGTAAACGGATTTTACCAACACTGTCAGCAAAAAATAGATTGTTGCGAGACTGTCGCAAGAATTGGCTTTTGAAAACACAAAAAACATTGTCTCCGCATTGCGGAGACAATCATTCGGACAGCAGAAAAGGCTAAATCTATATGTTGGTTTATGTAGATGAATCGGGAGACGCAGGCCTCAAAATTTCCCAGGGCTCTTCCCCGTATTTCGTAGTGGCCTTGATTGTTTTTGATGATCACGAGGAAACGCAGGCCGTGGAACAGCGCATTCAACTTCTTCGTCACGAGTTGCAGCTGCATCCTCGTTTTGAGTTCAAATTTAATAAATGCAGCCGTGAATTAAGGCTTGCCTTCTTGCGGGCGGTAGCGCCCTGCAGTTTTTTTTATTACGGAATCGTTATTGATAAGTCTGGGCTCTATGGCGAGGGTTTCGGGGTTAAGGAGTCCTTTTATAAGTATGTGACGCAATTAGTTTTTCTGAACGCTCGGGAACATTTGGAGAATGCGAAAGTTTATTTGGATGCGATCGGAGACCGGCCGTTCAGAAAGCAAATCAACAACTACCTAAAAAAGAAAATCAATCGGAAAAAGAAGCATATTGAACAGGTGGGTTTTTTGAATTCAGCCAACAGCAGCCTGATTCAAGTGGCGGATATGGTGGCTGGGGCGATCAATAGAAGCCGAAGTGATAAGGCGGATGCCGAGCAATACATCAAGGTCATCCGACACAGGGAGGCGCATTTACAGGTATGGCCTAAAAACAAGGAATCCAAGCCCTAGCCCTTTCGGGCACGCGCACCGTACGGTGTCAGTTCGGAGCCTGGATACCATAGATACTATACCAGAAAAAAGGCCCAATTTTCTATAGGAAAAATTATGAAGAATGGGGAAGAAGATTCATGACTCAACGCCTAGCGCATATCCCTTCGCCTGCTAAATCCCGATGGAAACCGTATCCGGCTTATAAGGATTCGGGGATTCGGCAAAATAGACAGTCGAGGGCATAGGCAAAGGTCTGGTTATGTTTCCTGAACTTTTTTCCCTTGGCCCGCTTTCTTTAAAATCCTACGGCTTATTTTTCGGTTTGGGTTTTTTGGCGGCCCTGGCCGTGCTCCGGCGCGAGCTTCGGCGCTCGAAAATTGATCCCAGCCACGGCGAGACCATGTTCTGGCTCGCTCTTGTCTTCGGTCTGCTCGGCTCGCGTTTGCTTTATTTTTTGACCAACCCTGTTTCCTGGAGCGATTTCTGGCGCATATGGGAAGGAGGGTTGTCTTTTACCGGCGGACTGCTGGTGGCTTACGCCGCGTGTCTGGTTTACATGAAAATCAAAGCCCTGCCTTATCTTGTTGTCAGCGACGCGATCGCTCTGGGCATGCCTTTGGCTTTGGCCCTGGCCCGGCTGGGCTGCCTTATGGCCGGCTGCTGCTGGGGTAAGTGGTCCGCGTCCGGGTGGGCGATTGTTTTTAATAACCCGAAATGTTCGGTGCCTGCCGAGCTGCTGGGCGTTCCCTTGCATCCGACTCAGCTCTACGAAGCTTCCGGCGCCTTGGTTATTTTTGCCGTTCTTAATTTTTTTAAAGACAAATGGAAAAATAAAATTCCCGGTATTTTCGTTATTTTTTACGGGCTTCTGCGTTTTTCACTTGAGTTCTTGCGGGGCGACGCGAGCCTTGAGCCGTCTTTTCTAGGCATGACTTTTACCCAGTCCGCTATTCTGTTCATTTTATGGCCCCTGGGAATCATTTGGGTAGTTAAAGCAAAACGTTTTTAAGAAATAGTCCTATTTTTCAAATAGGACTTTCGGCCCAGAAATTTTAAACTTTAGACCCTAGGTCAAATTTCCGTCCGGGGATATAATGATTTCCATATGATGGGGTTAAAATTTCCATTGCCGGCGTGCCGTTTAACGGCAGTCTTAATCGGATTGGCTTTTTTAACCTTAGGCGGCTGCGGCCAGAACAACATTGCTGATCAGGCAGTCCAACAGACCGGTCAACAAAATGCCGCCCCTGCAGCCGAACAATCGCGGTTTGAAAAATTATTACGGCAACGCCAAGTCGAAATCACCCGGCAGGTCATGACAGAGTGGAACCTCGCCGGCCGCGCCCAAGACACCAACGGCGCTGATTTTGTCAATGAGGTTATGCGCCGCACAGCCATGGACCCCCTTGTGCTGGAGGCGCGTTTGGCAATCACCCAATCCAGTCTTAATAAAGAAAACTCCAATTATCAGCTTTTGGCTGAAAAGGGCGCATTGCTCTTTGTCCTGGGCCGGCCGCAGGAGGCTCTGGCCGCTTTTGAGCAGAGTCTTAAAACCGATCGAGAAAACGCCCTTGCTTTCGGAGCGGCGGGGGGAATGGCCGATGCTTTCAGAGCCATGGGCCGCTTTGACGAGGCGATCGAGCATTACGAAATGGACATCAAATTCAACGCTGATGAAAATCAAAGGGCTCAAACGCAATATGCCCTGACCCGGCTCAAAAAAAATAAAAAATAACGCTTCTATGCGGTTTATAAAATTAGCGGTTCTTTTCGGAGCCTGCCTGATCGTTAGTTCCTGTCAGAAAAAACCTAAAGAGAATCTTGAGTCCGAAAGACCAGTTTATACAATCGAAAATTGGAAAAAAGAAATTTTAAAAGAAAATTATTCACCTGCTTGGGGAGAGACCAGTGGCCCATGGATGGCTAATGAAAACCCGCCCGAAGGCATCCATATCTTAACCGAGGTCCAGCCTTCAACCCATCCTTATTTTATTCTTTATGGCAACTTCAATAACAATGGCAAGCCTGATGCGCTATTTATCGAAACATATTCTTCTTCAATGCCAGCCTTTCATTTTAGCGATTTCGGTCCAAACAGCGAAAATCTGGATGCCCGACGTTTATACCTTTATGAATGGGACGGCAAATATTGGATAAAACTTCTTTCTATAGATTCGATGGGAATTTACAATACTAAGCGCCATTTGGCGCATCCGCAAAAACTTTATCGGCTGGGAAGGGCAACAAATTGTTACGCCATAGGGTTTGGCGCCGGACATCCTAAATTTTTAGAAAAGTCACCCAAGCTCACGGCCCCAAGCAAACCGCTTGACGCGGAAGACGAGAAGTCTTTTATTCCCAATCATTGCGCTGAAATTCAATTCTCAGACTTTGGGCCGGGGGGCAGAGATACAGCTTATTTATACTGGAGCAAATCCAATGTTTATTTGCTGGATATTGCTCAAATCGGAAAGCCTTGGGTTAGCGAGGCAAACCATAATACATCCGACAATTGCTTCATTGAGATGGAACGAAAAAATCCATAACAAAAATTTTTTTAGTTGCATACGAGGAGAATTTATGAGCAGACAGATAAATCATTCATTTCTAAAACAATTTCTTAGCACAATGTTGTCTTTGATTATTATTTTAAGTCCCGTGTTTGGGGAATACGGGGCGGTTTTAAGTTTGGGGCAAATTTTTGACGGACAAAAAGGGGGCTCCCCGTATGCCTTCCAGCCGATTTTTCTTGCCTCTTCGCAAAATTATTTCCCTTCATTTATCCCAGTATCTTAGCGTCTAGGTCCGGTGGCCGTTCCCTCCGCCAATCAGGATGTTTCCAATTATGCTGGCCAGCTTTCTCAAATCCAGGCCAATACGGTTTGGGCAGCGCGGGGGTTTATAGGGGTTCCTTATCAGTCGGGAGGCAAGAGCAAGCACGGAATAGATTGCAGTGGTCTGGTTCATAGGATTTTATTTGGCGGGTTTGGGCCATGGGATAAGAGTGCTGATAAATACTTTCAAAAAGCTTTGGAATTAGGCGTAACCACTGATGATCCCCAAGCAGGCGACGTCTTTTTCCTGGATTGGGCCTCTAATCCAGAGTTTCAGAATTATGAAGGCAATCGTAACGTGGCAAATCCAGCCGCAGGCGACACGGGTATTGACCACACCGGCATTGTGGATTCCTGTAATTACTTGAATGATGGCAGGAAAGCCTGCAATATCATCCATGCCACGAGCAATGAAGGTGTTCGTTTTTCAAAAATCGTTCAAAATGAATATGGTAGTTGGGATTATTACCAGAACCCTGATCAAGCCTATGAATCATCGCCCAGGCCTACCGGCATAGGCAGCCCCAGAATACCCGCCACCAACCTCAACTTCCAATTCGCCGACTCCCTTAAAATGCGCGGCCTGCCCAGCGTTGAAGAGGTTTCCCACGGGCAGGCAATCGGCCAAATGGGCCAGGCTGCTCAAGACAAACTCGGCGGCGTTGACCTGGCCGCGCCTTTTCCCTTGGACAGCCAAACCCTGGGTTTAGGCCCCCTTGAAGCAATCAGGCTCTCGCCCGACGGCCAGAGCCTTACTCTTTATGCCGCCTCTTCCCAACCCGGTATCGAGCTCCACGGCGTCAATCCTTCCGATGTTTTGACGATTCTTCAAAGCTATGCCAGGACCGGACGCGCTCCCTCGTTTACCCTCCTGCCTGACCAACAAAGCTCCCAACAAATCCAGCATGCCTTGGAAAGCGCCTCCGCCGCCTTAAACACCATGGGACCCCTTGCTCCCGCTCAAACCGGAAAAATCCTTTACGGCCGCCAGGTCTGGGATTATCTGGGCATCAGCAACCCTTCCAGCTTCTCCATGAACGCCATATTTTCCGATTCCGGCCTTCAAAACACCCATGCCGGGGAAGTCCTGATGGCTTCTGACCTTCTGCTCAAAACCCTGGCTCTCGGCCATCCCGATGACCCCAATCTCACCCCTTTTCTTGCCAAAGCAGCGCAAATGGGCGCACATAGCGGTAACACCGGTTCCCTGGAAACCTCGCGCTTCTGGTTCGAGGCTGACCCCTCTTCTTTCCGCGTCAACACGGTCAAAGAGCCTGATGGCTCCGTTGTCTGGGAATTCGAGCTGCCAAGAATCAGGGTTTCCTGCCGTCCCATCCAATACGGGGGAATAAGCGGGGTCCAGGACACGGCCGGTTCCTGCGCCCAAGGCAGTCTTTCCGCCTGGTATGCCGAATACCTGACCAATAACATTGAATCTTTATCACAACAATATCCGGTTCTCAAGGAACTGCAGGAACTCTACAAGGCTTCGGCAGTGGCCCGGCTTCTTCATCAAAAAGGCGTTAAGCCGCCTGTTTCCGACAACAGCGCGGTCAACCCTTCTTGGACCACTCCCTCCGGCGCTGATTTTCTTCCTGTTCTTTATGTTTCCAGGCCTGACAG
>JACQWW010000230.1 GCA_016209025.1 Elusimicrobiota bacterium
CGGTAACCAGATTCGGCGGGCCGTCTGCTGCCATGACAGCCTTATTTATGAGGCTGATATTATGGATCGAGACGTTTTTAGCGCTGGGATGGACATTAAAAACAATCGCGTTTCCCGCGGCCGCCATACCGATCGTGTTGCAGATGATAGTTGAGGTTGGATTAGTGACCGGAGTAATGGCTCCGATAACGCCGTAAGGCGCCCATTCAAATAAAGATAATCCCCTGTCTCCGGTGCGAGCCGTGGGATAGAGGTCTTCGGTGCCTGGCGTTTTTTCCGCGACCAGGGTATTTTTTTTGATTTTATCTTCAACGCGGCCCAGGCCGGTCTCGGAATGGGCCATTTCCGCCAATTCCTTGGCATGATCCAGCATTGATTTTCTGATCGAGGCGATGATTTTGTCTCTGACGGCCAGGGGCAATTGAATGAATTCTTTTTGCGCCGCGGCCGCGGCCCCGACCGCTGAAGAAATATCGGCAAAGATGCCTTCTCTAAGAGCCGATAATTTTTTGTCGCCGGCAGGCGCGTTGACACCGCCCTCGATCGTCGCCAAGTGTCCGGCGATCTGTTTGGCAATAGTTTCGATTTGTTGATTGGTTAGTTCAGGCATAGTAGAATTTTTGTTGTGTCATTGCGAGCCTCGGGCGAAGCAATCTCATAAATAGACTCCATTTATAAGATTGCCGCGGCCCCTTCGGGGCCTCGCAATGACGTCCTGAATAGTCATATTTCCGCAACTTTTACCTGAGTCTCATCTTTGCGGTATTTAATCTCCCCGCTGACTTCCCAATTATCCACGATTGCCATGACCACCGCGTCGCACGGGCGCTTATCGGTCGCTTCGGTCTGCCTTGCCGAAGATCCTGTGGCATACATGACGATTTCTCCTATGCCTGCCCCCACCGCGTCAGCCGCCACGACAGCCGAGCCCCCTTCTTTGCCTTCGATGTCAACAGGTTTAAGCAGGAGGAACTTAAGCCCTTCCATGCTTTTTTCCTTGCGGGTGGAAACCACCGTGCCTGTAACTTTTGCCAATAACATTTTTCCTCCATGTCAGGCGGGTGGCTGGGGACTTGCCTTTAGCCCCCGTAGCGGAGGGGGACCCGCCGAAGGCGGGGGAACCGCCGGGACTGGTTCCCGGGGTCGGGGGGAAAAGGCAAGTCCCCAGACAGGACCCGCCGTTATTTTTTTCCTTTCTTCTCTTCGAATTCCGTCCCGCGTCCCAACGGCAAAACCTCGTCAACGTTGGAGTGCGGCCGGGCAATGATGTGAACCGCGATCACTTCGCCCACTTTCGCGGCGCCGGCTTGGCCCGCGTCGCAGGCGGCTTTAACGGCTGCCACGTCTCCGCGGATAACCGCTGTCACGTGCCCGCCGCCGGTCTTTTCATAGCCGACCAGCTCAACTTTAGCGGCTTTTACCATTGCGTCCGCAGCTTCCACCACTGCCGGAAAACTCCGACACTCGATCATTCCTAATGCTTCTGCCATACGATTAACCTCCATTCGATTGAGATTTTTAGTGAAATAACCTCTTGCGTGTTGTGGTTAGCAAGAAATTTTATTTTTAAAGAATCGGAAATGATGTTTGCGCAGATCAACTTTGCCCCTTGTTGATCCCAAATTTCATCTGCTTTTCGAGAAAGCGGCTGATTTCCTCTTTCTTGGGCAGTTTGAGCTGGTACTTGGAGACAAAAAGCCGGTTGTCCATTCCGGCCAGGGCATATTCCACCAAGGCATGATTTTTAAAGGCGCGATCGAGGGAATCCTTAATGCCAACCAGAAGTTCGAAATGGCTGCATAAAAGGCTGTCGGTCAGCTTCTGGGGTGAGAAAGTGAATCGTGCGGACACTGTCCGCACTTTTACATCCGTCGGTCCTTGATCAGGCAGGAGGCCTTGTAATTGTGGGGACAGCGTGCCCACAATTACAGGATAGACTTCATTTTGCCGCATTGGCAGGGATTTGTTCATAGCACTTCGAGATAATCGGCGGTCTTATTGTTGGATTTTGATGAGTCATTTTCACGTCTTCATTTTGCCGTCAGATGTAATCCTATCTGGTAATTCGTCAATCACTGATTGGCTTTTCTGCGGGACAGGATAAGACGGATAAGACTGGCGTGTCATTGTTGAACCTTTTGCGGAAAAAAACCTATTTTACGTTTTGGTTTCGGTGGTGGTTCCATCATGTCCCTGATGGCTTTAAATACCGTATGGATATCCGTTTTGTTTTGGGAAACTTCTTTTTCCAGGATGGCCAAACGTTCGGCCAGATGCTTATGAGCAGCCAGGAAATTTCTCAGGCGCACAAAAGCCCGCATGATGGCAACGTTTGCCCGGATCGCCTGTTTGCTGTGAAGCACGCCCGAAAGCATTGCTACGCCTTCTTGAGTAAAGGCGTAGGGCGTTGCCCGCCTGATGCCGCCCCAACTTGAAGTCACAAATTGTGACTTCAAGTTTTGGAACTCGGCTTGCGTTAATTGAAACATAAAATCTTCAGGGAATCGTTCGACGTTGCGCTTAACCGCTTGCACCAATACCCTGGGGGCCACTCCGTAAAATTCAGCCAGATGGGCGCTGAGCATGACTTTTTGCTCACGAATAAGAAAAATCCGGCGCTCAATAATTTCAGTTGGAACAACTTGCTTCATTTTTTAAGCTTCGCGGTTTCAGCGAATTTTTTATTTTTTCATCTCACGGCCGGCGATGTTTTCTATCGCTTTAATGGCGGCTTTATGGCCGACTTCGATATCACGCTCTTCGCCGCCCAGGTAGACTCTGCCGAAAGAGCCGAAGGAGCGCACTTCGAGAATATTGATTTCCGCTGCTTTTTCCGCCTCATTAGCGGCCAGGGCCGCGTAAGCCGCGGGTTCCAGCTCCATGACATACATGGTCTGGCCGGCAATAATCATGTTTCCATGGCGCATTCTGTTGATCAACTGGGTCTGATGGTCATCCAGGCGCCGGATGACTTGGCTGGAAAGGACTCTTGGTTTCCAGCGGTCTTCCTCTTTAAGTTCCAAAGTTTCGAGAATTGCCCGTCCGGCTTGCCGCACGTCAGCCTGGGATTCGGAGTGAATTTCAAGCAGGCCATAGAGCCTTTCGACGATCTGCATTCCCGGCGTGACCTTGGTTGATTTAAGGGCAACGTCCGTAATGCGGTTGATTTCTATGCCCGGGGAAATTTCCACGTAAAGGGAGGCCATGCCGGCTACGGGCAGGAACCCTTGGGCTACGGTTCCTAAAAATGCCGCATACTGCGGCTGGATGCTGTCCAGGAAAACGTACGATCTTAGTTCAGCCATTTAATTTATCTCCTTTGGCCTCTTGGGTGATTTTGACGCTGGCGGAAGCCCCGATTCTGGTGGCCCCGGCCTCAATCATTTTTTTCGCGTCGGCAAAACTTCTGATGCCGCCTGAAGCCTTGACGCCCATTTTTGTTCCCTTGACGGTTTCTTTCATGAGCGCCACGTCGTGCACTGTGGCCCCGCCCGGACCGTAGCCGGTCGAGGTTTTGACAAAATTGGCCCCTGCTTTTTTGGCTAGAAGACAGGCGCGCACTTTTTCTTCGTTGGTAAGAAAAGCCGTTTCAATGATGACCTTGGAAATGGCCCCGCCGTCGCGGCAGGCGTCGGTCACGGCCCGGATGTCTTTTAAAACCGTTTCATCGTCTTTGGCTTTTAAAGCTCCGACATTGATGACCATGTCAATTTCTTTGGCCCCGTCCCTGATGGCCCGGCGCGCTTCCATGCCTTTTATTTCAGGGGGAGTGGCCCCGAAGGGGAATCCGACTACCGAGCAGACCTTGACCTGGGTTCCGTGAAGAAGCTGTGCGCAAAGTTTGACGTAATAAGGATTCACGCAGACCGAGGCGAATTTATATTGCTTGGCTTCTTCGCAGAGCTTTTTAATTTCTTCGGGAACTGCATTGGGTTTCAAAATCGTGTGGTCAATGGTTTTGGCAATTTCTTCGGGCAGGTCTTTGCCGTCCGGAGTGTAGCCGATGCGGCTGGCCCCTGCTTCGATCATTTTTTTGACGGCCCCGGAATCAAGGCTGGTCGGGTGGCCGTAGTGAATCAGAGTGGTTGATCCCTTAGTGCAGACGATGTTGCCGTCCACTATTTTACAGGGGCCGCCGATCATAGTTTGAAGTTTATCCGCGATTTTCTTCAGGTCTTCAGCGGATAAATCAGCCATAACATCCTGCTTGTTTTGACTACAGCCGGAACATGAACAGGGAGGGGGGGCAGGTAAAGGGGGCAGAACACCTTTTTCAATATCCATTATCATGGCCACGCGCTTTTTATGGCGTTCTTCAAGGCAATTAGCGCCAAGCCAGACATCCACGATTTCTTTGGCAAGCTGGAATCCGGCCCAGCCGGCTCCCAGGGTTAAAATATTCGCGTCATTATGCTCCCGGCTGTTTCTGGCCAGGGAAACGTCGTAGCAGGCTGCGGCCCGCGCGCCGGTAACCTTATTGGCGGTAATGCAGGAGCCTATTCCGGCGCCATCAATAATAATGCCCCGGTCGCATTGGCCTTCGCTGACTTTTTTGGCCGCGGCATAAGCGAATTTAGGGTAATCAGCCGGTTCGGTGGAGTAGGTTCCGCAATCAGTGATTTCGTGGCCTTTCTCTTTGAGATATTTGGCAAGCTTTTCTTTAAGTTCAAAGCCGCCGTGATCGCAACCTATGGCAATTTTCATTGCAAAACATATTTTAACACAAAAAATACGAATTCAATACATCAAAAAGTTAAATATTAAGAACTGACCCCAAATAATTAGGTATGAGGCTGAATTATTACTTTTAATGATTCTTTGGCTTCGGCAACCAAATGGAAACCTTTGGCTGTTTGGTCCAGCGGCAGGCGGTGAGTGATCATTTCCGCAACAGAAATGCGTTTTTTATGGATTATATCTAGTGCTGAGGCTAAGTCTTCAAGAGCCGCCCCATAAGTTGAGGTCAAGGTTGTGCCGTTATGCCAGAAATCAAAAAGGGGAAAGCTGATTTCTTGTCCTGGCTGGGCTGGGGCAAAATAAAGAACAGTGCCGCCGCGGTCAGCGCATTTTAAGGCTTGAGAAAAAACATCCGTTATGCCGGTGCAAATGACCACGAATTCGGCCAGTCTTCCTTTATTTATAGCGGCCAGATTGGCTGGAGTTGCGTCTTTCGCGTGTAAAATTTCGTCAGCCCCGAATTTTTTAGCGGTTTCAAGCCGCCAGGCATTGACATCCGTGGCAATAACGCGGCTTGCGCCTAGATGTTTAGCCAAAGCAATGATCAAAATGCCCGAAATGCCGCTTCCTAAAACCAGCACACTACCCAATCCCTCTCCCCTTGGGGGAGAGGGCAGGGTGAGGGGTCCATTCTCGGATTTCGGTTTAAATCCTGCCATTCTAAATCCCCGGCAAACGCAACCCAGGGGTTCCGCGAACGAAGCCTCTTCATAGGTCATGCCTTGCGGTATTGCCAGGGTGCCACGCTCGACATTGATTTTAGGGATACGGATATATTCGGAAAAACCGCCGGGATCAAAATTAGTGCTTCGTAAGGTGTCGCAAAGCGTGTGGAATCCCCTTTGGCACCAGCGGCAGGCATTGCATGGAACATGATGCGTGACAATAACCCGGTCGCCCTTTTTGAATTTTGTGACGCCTTCACCTATTTCCACGATCTCCCCGGCCACTTCATGGCCCAGGACGCAGGGCGCCTTTTTGATCCGGTACCATTCCATAACATCACTGCCGCAAATCCCGCTGGCCATGACCTTAAAGAGCAGTTCGCCCGGCCCGATTTTGGGAATGGGCCTTTCCTCGACGCGAATATCTTTATTGTTGTGATAAACAGCAACTTTCATTAAAGAATCTTGGCTGGACTTAAGAAAAAATTGTAATGGTTGTTTTAGAGTAGTTTTTTAGCCTGCTTTCGACCATAAATATATGTTCCCACGAGAGATCCTAAAGCAGCTATGAGTGTAGTCAAACCCCCAACGTTCTTGCCTAATGCAATTAAAATAATTCCACCCGTGACGCATATGAAACCCAAAGTGAATCCAAAAATTTGGCCTCGGCTTTCCAATTTAGTCTCGATATCTACCAATTTCGTTTCTATACCCTGTCTATGAAGCGCTTGTTTTTCGGCCATAGCTAGAATACGTTCAGCTGACCCGGGAACTATTTTATCGTAAGCTGCCAAAATACTAGGGGGAGGAATAGGTCCTTGATGAAAAGCGAGAGAGGTGGCTTGTTGCATAGGCAATGGTTGTTGTCCTGATGTGGATTGCGATTGTGGAGGGTTAATAAGAGGCAAATTTGTGAGTTAGTTTCAGACTTATTTATTCATTCCGCGGTTGCCCATGAATAACCACATGGAAGTTCTTGTGGAGGTGTTAGATTGTTTTCTTGACTATATTGTTTACAGGCTGACAAAATATCCTTCCCAGTGAGTTCCCAGTCATTAGCCAGCGCCATTGCGTCTGGATCGTAATCTAGCTGGGAAGAAATATGTCTGATAAAAAAGTAGTAGTTGCTGCCACTTATGTCAATGGCGCGGCCCACGCCTATAAGGAAGGGATGTTTTGTTTTAACTGATTCAGCAGGCACTGACTTAATCATTGCGCTGACTTAAGTTTAGCGTTAAAACTCTTTTTTGTCCAGTCAGAGAATTATCTAACGCAAGATGAGCCTGAAAAATATGCTGTTTCTAACGCAAGATGAGCCTGAAATGGGCTTATTGAGTACCCGCCCGCGAACCATGTTAATCTGGAACCATGACAATAAACATGTACGATTCACAGATAACGACG
>JACQWW010000231.1 GCA_016209025.1 Elusimicrobiota bacterium
CATACTTAAGACTTCAGAAATTCCTTCGGGGAATTTCTGGGGTGAAATATTGATTTCACTAAAATGGCAGGATATACTGGTATCATGCACGAATTCGGAAGGGTTCTTGAACGGCTTAGAAAAGAGGCGGGTTATAAAACCGCTTATGAGTTTTATCATAAAAACGGCGGACGCCTCGTTTTTCATTGCGGCTTCCGCCAATATCTCTATCTCGAACAGGGCAAATCCCTGCCCAAGCCGAAGATGCTTCTGGCCCTGGGCCGGATGCTCCGGCTTTTGACCGACGACAACAGCCTTAGGGATTTTTCCTTATCCCACTTGAAATCGCTCTATGGCGGCGACGTTTATAAGACGTTTTTCGCGCCAATTTTAGCCCAGCCGCAAGGCAAAAGCGAGCGGCCCCTGGGAACCGCCATTCAAAAAGCCCGCGAGCAAAGGGTTTTCAATATCAGCGGCGAGCAAGCCAAGCTCATTACCAAATCCGCCTGCCACTATTGGGCTTTTGAGGTCGTTTCCAATGACAACGGCCCTTTTGAGGCGGAAAAAATGGCCGAGCTTCTTGGCTATGCCAAAGAAGAAATCGAGGCGGCCTTGAATGAATTCGCCGGGCTGGGTTTGATTAAAAAAATAAAAGGAGGCGCCTGGATTTCGCCTCATGCCGGCAAGATTTTTGCTTTTCCTCAGAAGGGCAAGGGTCTTTATGCCTACGACGACTGCCGGGAATTCATCAAATATTGGCAGGAGATGGCGGAAAAAAAGGGCGGCGCCGCTTTCAGAAGGTCCATTGTTTTTCGGGCTTCCGAATCCCAGCTCATGAATTATTTTCCCTACCTTTACCAGGCCCTAGTGGGCGCGGAGATGTATTCCAGCATGGAGAAAGGGCCGGATACCGCCCTTTTCGCCATCGAGACCACCGCCAAAAAATTGTTTCCTTTTTGACCTTGACCCGCGTTGCCGCTGCCGAATCATTCAGGACTGGGTTTTAGAATTGTAGAATAGCCGAAGTGAAAAAGGGGGAATCAAGAATGAGAAAAATATTGCTGTCCATTTTGTTTTTTGCCGCCGGGCCGGTTTGCGCCATGGGCTGGGGCGCCGACGATGCGGACCTTGCTTCGCCCGTGGCGGTCAAGGAAATCGAGGGACGGCTGGCCCGTGAAGGCCGCCTGGAAAATAATATTCGGGTGTTTCCCGCCCAACAAACCGCCTCGGCGGCTGTCGCCCGGCCGGCCGGCGAGGAACTCAAAAGCATTTCCGGCTTGTTTGAGTTGACCAACGCGAAGGGTGAATTATTCGCGGCCCGCTTCGCCAAAGTCTTTCTCGTCGGATCGAACGGAGTTTTAGCCGAATCAGGAGTTGACGCTCAAGGCGGATGGTCCGTTGCGCCGCCGGCCAATTACACCGGCACAGCCGTGATCCGGTTGAGCCTTGACAACAATTTTTGGAAATTCTCGAGCCGCAGCGGCGAAAGCTATCAATGGGAAGGCTTGACCGCCGCCCTGCCGCTTGAAACCGGCCTCGATGCCGGGACCTTCCGCCTGAATCCCGAATCAGCTAACGGCCAGGCAGGCTATATTCATTTGTCTTTTCTCGAAGCTTTGGCTCTTTTTGAGAAAAATGAAATCGGCATTGACTGGTGGCAGAGGGTCGGGGTTGTCTGGCCCGGCAGCGGCGATTATTACCAGCCGTGGAGCCACAGCGTTAATCTGACCAATGCCAAGGCCTGGGATGTCAACCTTCACGAGCTTGGACATTCCATCGTTTATGCGGCGACTAACAGCCGGCCCGGCGGCGGACAGCACAAAATTGACGAATGTTACAACGCCGATCTGGCCTGGTCCGAGGGTTTTCCCACTTTTTTTGCCGCGGCGGCTCATCTTGATCCCGGTGATCCGGATGCCAAATTCGAATATCTGGTTCCGCGGCGCGCTCCCATCCGCCTTGAAAACGTCCCTGAAGACGTTTGTCCGGGCGACACGAATGAATGGCGCGTGGCCGCGGCTCTTTGGGATATCGCGGACGTCCACGAAGACGGGGCCGACCGCCTGGGCATCGGGTTTGCGCGCTTATGGAACAGCCTGGCCGCCAAAGACATCGTTGGTCTTAAAGGCGCCTGGGAGCTTATAAAAGCCGGTCTCATGCCGGAAGAAACGATAATTGCCGAAGCTGTTTTAAAACAAAACACCATTGATTATTCATCTGCCCTGGCAAAGCGCCAAGCCCGGAAAAACCTCGGGGACATATTCTCTATCGCCGACTGGGACGGCAAATAGAATTTTCTATTTCGAGAAGTAGGCTTTGCCTGGCCTGATCATTAGGACTTGGCCGGGTTTTAAGCGTTTCGGGCTCGAGAGTTTGTTGTCCTTCATGACGATTTCAACGGTCGTGGCGTATTTTCTGGCGATTTTTCCCAGAATTTCGCCTTTGACGACTTTGTGGCGGACAAAGCCCCGCGAAGGATTCCAATCCTTGACTTTGGCCAATTCTTCAAGAAATTTGTCTTTTGTCCCGGCGGGAATTTTCAGCTCAAAATCCGGATAATTGATCGGGGTGCACCAGGCCCTGACCGCGGGATTTAACCTTTGGATGGTTTCCTCGGAGGTTCCGGCGCATTGGGCCGCGATTTTCAAATCAAGAGCCCTGGGCATGACCACCTTGTCATAAGACTCCGGCTCTTCATAGTTCGGCCGGAAATCATAAGCTTGCGGGCTTTCGCCTAAAAGCACGCAGGCCATGAATTTGGGAACAAAATGCTCGGTTTCCTGGGGCAGGACATCGCGGCTGGAGAGCTGGCCGAATTCCACGGCTTTGGCGAATTGCAAGTCCTTTCCGATGCCGTGCTCGCCCCGGTTGTAAGCCGCCAAAGCCAAATGCCAGTCGTCGAAGAGTTCATAGAGTTCTTTAAGATATTTTATGGCCGCTTGGGTGGATTTTTCCGGGTCAAGCCTTTCGTCAATCCAGTAATTGACTTTAAGGCCGAGCTTGCGCGCCGTGGCCGGCATAAACTGCCAGAGGCCGGCGGCGCCGGCCCGCGAATGTCCTTTAACCTTGTATTCGCTTTCAACCATGACAAGATAAAAAAGTTCCTTGGGCAGGCTGTTTTCAGCCAAAGCCCGGCTGATCATGCCGCGATAGCGCCCGGACCTCTCCAGGGCCGCCATGACCAGGTTCCTTCGCGGCCCCTTGGCATAGAAGGCCAGATAACGCTGGGTCAGCTGGTTTTCCGGATCAATTTTTATCGCGTACTTCTTTCGGTCGTCGGCCGCGACCGGATGCATGGGCGCCGTGTTTAGAATTTCTTCATCGCTCACTTCCAAAAGAGCCGTCGGCGCCTCGGTGCTCAAGCCGGTTTCAATATCGTGAATTTTTTCCGCCATATCGTCAAAATCGGGCTTCAAAGACTCGATTAAGCCGCGCTCGGCCATTATGACGGACAAAAGCCGCAGCGACTTTTTAAGCTTTTTCTTGGCCGGCCTTTGCCTGCCCAGGCGCGAATCTTCCATCGCTTCGTTGTAAAGTTTTTGAGCCTCTTGGAGATTTTTCAAGGTTTTGCTTTGTTTGGCAGGCCCTGTATTGTTTTGTTCGGCCGGGTTGGCGCCGTTGTCTTGGCTGAAGGCCGGCGGGACTGTTGAAAACAAAAACAGCCAAAATAAAAAATTTGAGATTACTATGCGCATAATTATCGCGTAGTATTATTGCCCTTTTTGACGCGAAAGGCGCAAAAGGATTCCCGCCATCAGGCAGTTTACGACGAGCGAGGAGCCGCCGTAGGAGATAAAGGGCAGGGTGATTCCTTTGGTGGGGGCCAGGGCCGTGGTTACCGCCATGTGGATGGCGGCCTGGAAGGTGAGGGCAAAGGTGATTCCTACGGCCAGATTTCGCTCAAATAAGCGCTCGGCAAAAAGCGCGGCCTTGACGCCTCTGACCGCGATAAGGGCGAAGAGGCCGACCAAAAGCGCGCTTCCTAAAAATCCAAGCTCTTCGCCGATCACGGGAAAAACAAAATCAGTGTGCGGCTGGGGAAGATAATGAAGCTTAAGTTC
>JACQWW010000232.1 GCA_016209025.1 Elusimicrobiota bacterium
GTCATAGTATTGACAAAGAGGAACGTTATCCATCCCCGATGAATACGGATCGCTTGCACCGTCGGAGAATTGGGATATGCTGGATCGCGTGTGATGTGGAAATATTACGGAGCCAACGTAACTAGGAAACTCCCGCTAGGGTCTTGCGGGGATATTTTTTCCTAGGTCTAAAGTCCTACGTGGCATAGGCCCAAAGTCCTACGCAATGGTATTGCATCAAATCGGTATTTTGGTGAAATGGGTAGTTCAGGAAGCAAATGGGGTCACATCTTGACAATTGACAATTTGTTACACTTTTAACATATGAGCCGCCCGCTACGCGTTGAATTTCCTGGGGCTTTCTACCACGTCTTATGTCGAGGCATTGAACGCAGAAATATTTTCCAGGACAACAACGATTACCAGCAGTTTTTACAATTGCTCGAAGAAACCGCGGGTCGTTGGGAGATTATGGTTCATGCTTATGCCTTGATGGGCAATCACTACCATCTGCTTCTCCAAACTAAGGGGGGTGTTTTGTCTGTTCCCATGCGTCATTTAAGCGGCCTTTACGCGCAGTATTTTAATCGCAGACATCAACGCGCAGGGCATCTTTTTCAAGGCCGCTTTAAGGCGCTTTTGATAGAAAAGGATTCTTACTCGCTGACACTTTCGCGTTATATTCATAAAAATCCTGTCAAAGCCAAGTTGGCGCCCTTTGCCTGGGATTATCCCTGGTCAAGCTGCCGCGCTTATTTGGGTTTGGCCAAAGTCCCGATTTGGCTGGATACGCAGGATACTTTGCAAGAATTCGGCTCAAAAGCTGAAGAACAGCGGCAGGGCTACCGGCGGTTTCTTGAGGAAGAAGAAGCGGAAGATATTATGGACAAAGCCGTCGGTCAACTCGCGTTGGGTTCAAAAAAATTTCTGGAGACAATAAAATGTAAATTTATCAAGCCCAAAACTCCAAAAGAGCATCCTTACTATAAACTATGGCTTACCAAAATTTCTCCAGAAACGGCGCTTAAGGAAATCTGTCGAATTTTTAAGATAGAACCCGACGAGCTTCTTGGCGGCCGTTATAGCAGGGAACCGGCAAGACCCATGGCCATGGCTATTCTTAAAAATCAGGCCAGAATGGGGATTGCCCAGATCGCTCAACTGTTTCAGCTTGATGACTCTGCTGTTTCTGTCGGCATTAAAAGGCTTGAGCAAAAAATGCTTGCCGATGAAGCGTTGCAATTAAAATACAAAGATTTGGTTTTAGAAATATCGAAATTGTCAAATGTCAAGATGTGACCCCGTTGGAATTATTGCCGGGGGAGGGTTGTTTCCGGTTTTGGCGGCAAAAAAAGCGAAAGATCAGGGGGTTCATGTGGTCAGCGTTGGTTTCAAGGGAATCACCTCGCCTGAAATCGAAACGCTTGCGGACCGCCACCTATGGATCGGCATGGAGCTGGCCAAAATGATTCAATTTTTTCATAAAGAAAACGTTCAAAAAGCCCTGCTTGCCGGAACCGTGGATCATGCTCATGTTTTGGGCGCCCGCGAGAAACTTAAAAGCTTATTCGATCCTAGAACTTTGCGCATTTTAGGGACATTGCGCGATCGAAAGGCTCAGACAATATTGACCGCCCTCGTCAATGAGTTTGAAAAAGAAGGGATTAAGGTTTTGCCTTCTTACAGCTTTCTTGAAACCGAACTTTTACAAGAAGGCCCTTTGGGACAAATTAAACCGGCTAAAAGCGATCTTGAAAATATTAAAGCCGGTTTTAAAGCCGCTAAAGAATTGGCCAGGCTTGACATCGGTTTGACCTGCTGCATCCAAAACAGCGTTATCATCGCCGTGGAGGCTTTGGAAGGGACCGATGAATGCATTCTGCGGGCCGGCGAAATTGTTAAAAAAAGATTTGGAAGCAAAAAAACCGGTTTTGCCGTGGTCAAAGTGGCGCGTCCGGACCAAGATCCGCGCTTTGATCTTCCGGTCCTTGGACAAAAAACGCTCGATACGGCTCACTGGGCAGGCGCCTCTTTGGTCGCGGCCGAAGCCGGCTGGACCCTTGTCCTTGAAAAAGAAAAAGTCATTAAAGCGGCCGACGGATGCGGCCTTGCCGTTTATGGAATCGGTAAGATGCTATAATGAGTCATCCATAATGAGCGGAAACAGAAAGAAAATCCCAGCCTGTAATAATCTTCACCTTTAAAAGGAACGGTTATAAAAATTGGCAGAAACCGCCGATAACAAAACGGCCGGTCCCGGCCCGGCTAACGCGCCTATACGCTATGGCGTAGTAGGACTTGGCCGCATGGGGACGATCCATCTTGAGGTCCTGAAAACCCTGGAACCCCGCATTAATGTTTGTGCCTTATCGGACACCGACCCTAAACGCCTGCACCGGGCCAAAAAGCTGTTTCCAGCCGCCGAGGCCTTGCCCGATCACAAAAATTTGGCCGGCCGCGTCGAAGCGGTGAGCATTTGCACGCCGACTGAAACGCATTGCGCCATTGCGGAGTATTTTCTTGAAAATAAAATAGCCACCTTGGTTGAAAAACCCATAGCTCCAAATCTGACCGAGGCTGAGAAAATCCTTTGGGCAAGCCAAGCCTCCACCACTCATCTGCATATCGGGCACATCGAACGCTTCAATCCGGCGATCGTCAAGGCCAAGGAATTGATCCATAAACCTATTTTTATCGAAGCTTTCCGGTGCGGGCCTTATGAACCGAGGGTGCATGACATCGGCGTTATCTTGGATTTGATGATCCATGATCTTGATCTTATTTTATGGATTCTTTCGGATTTAGACGTCCAGCTTGAAGATTACAGCGGCCAAGGACTTTCTATTATCTCGCCTCATGAAGATTTAGCCAAGGTCAGACTTCGTTTTAAGGAAAGGACCACGGAAAAGCCGATTTTAGTTGACTTGACCGCCAGCCGCCTGACATTCGACAAAATTCGCAAAATGCGCATTTTTCAGGAAGAATCAGCCCTCTCGCTTGATTTGGGAAACCATAAACTAAAATATTCGTGGGCCACAAAACTGCCGCTCAAAAGCCTTAAAGACATCGCCACAACATCCCCGAAACTGCCGAAAACCAATCCTCTGCGCCAGGAATTGGAGCATTTTCTGAATTCGATCGACCAAACCAAGGCGACGACTCACGATGTCCATCCGCGGGAAGCCTGGGATGCGCTTGAATTGGCGCTCCAGCTTATCCATTCCCTTGATAAAAAAGATCTTTATTCAAAACCCAGGGCAGCGCAAGCCGTGGGAGTTTGACAGAAATTCCTAAAAGGAATTTCTGAAGTATGAAGTCTAAAGTCAGAAGTCTGAACAAAGAATTGTTTTATGTCTTTTACTTCAGACTTCACGCTTCATACTTCAGGCTTAATAAGTTATGACTCGGCTATTCATCAGCGCCGGTGACCCTTCGGGGGACATCCTTGCCTCGCTTCTAGTCAAACAAATCAAGCAGTTGAAGCCTGAAGCGGAAATTTGGGCTTTAGGGGGGCCGGAATTGGCCGGCGTATCCGATGTTTTTATCGAGGACTTGGCTTCAAAGAGCGTCATGGGATGGGTAGAACCCATCCGTAAACTGCCTTCATACTTTTTCTTATTGGCTTCGATTAAAAAAATTTTTAAGCAGAATAAATTCGACGCTGTTATTCCGGTTGATTTTTACGGATTTAATATCAGACTTGCCGAGATCGCAAAAAAAACGGGTTTCAAAGTCGTTTACTACGTATCTCCCCAGATTTGGGCCAGCCGGCTGGGCAGGGCGGACCGCATGAAAAATTGCGTTGACCACGTTTTATGCTTGTTCCCCTTTGAAGCTGAACTCTACCAAAACCGAAGCATCCCTGCTACATTCGTCGGCCATCCTATTGTGGAGATGCTGACCGAAGCACAAGGGGAGGGCCGCGCGGGTACGTCTGGCCAGTCCGACATGTCGGACCCGTCAGACTTGTCCATTCGCGTCGGACTTCTACCCGGCAGCCGCCCCGGGGAGATCACCCGGCATCTTCCGGTTCTTTTTGATGCCTGGAACCGCATCAGGCAGGAATTTCCCAAGGCCCAAGGAATCCTTTACAAACGGCGCAATCATCCGCAGCTTTATCCTTCGGACGCGGACATGGCAAAACAAGGCATAACAGGCGAATGGGGCCCGGCTTATGAGAGCCGCCGGAATTTAAACCTGGCCCTTACGGCCAGCGGCTTGGCGTCTTTGGAAAATATGATTTTAGGCGTGCCCATGGTCATTTATTACGGAGTGCGGCCGGCCTGGCTTTTTAAATTCGTCAGACGCATTGTCCGCACGCCTTTTATAGGCATGCCCAATATTCTCGCTGGAAAAGAGCTTGTCAGGGAAATGGCCTGGGCCATGACGCCCCGCAACGATAAAAACGCGGCAAAACATCTTGCCGAACATGCGTGCGGCCTGCTAAAAGAGCCGGCCCGGCTCAATGAATTGCGCGCCAGGCTTATGAATTTGACCCAAACCCTGCTTCCTGAGGGCAAAAGGCCAAGAGAAGCAGCGGCTTATGCCATATTAAGCTTTTGTGATTCGCTAAAAGAGGCGGCGCGATGAACTTATTTGCGGCTGATCGCAGTTATTTGCGCCAGCTGGCCCCTTATCTCAAGCCGCACGCCGGAGACTTCGCTGTTGCCGCCCTGAGCATGGCGGTCGTGGCCGGCCTTTCCTCTATTTCCATAGGCCTGGTTAAATTCATCATTGATCAAATTTTCATCGAAAAAGACATTGAAATGCTGGCTGATCTTGCCTGGCTGGCGCCCACGCTTTTCTTTTTTAAAAGCGTTTTTTCCTATTTCCTTAATTTTCTGGTGACCAAAATCGGCCATGCCGTGGCCAGGGATATCCGCGATGAGGCGGTCTCGCGGTTTTTACTGCAGGACCACGCCTTTCACGCAAAAAACAAAAGCGCTGATTTGCTCTCAAGAGCCACCAACGACATTGCCGCGGTATCCAATATGGTGATGAATGCGCCGCTGTATGTGGTGCGCGACGGCCTCACGGTGATTTTTCTTTTAGGACTCATTGTTTATCTAAACAGCCGCTTTGCATTAGCAATCATCCTGACCATCCCCTTGTTTTGGGCCATATTCCTGGCTTTCACCGCCAGCCTGCGCCGGGTGACAGGAAAAGCGCAAGAGCTGATCGCCGGACTCTACGCGAGCATCGCCGAAGCCATTTATGGATTGTCAATCATCAAAATATTTCTGTTTGAAGACGCGTGGGGCCGGCGCTTCGGCCGTCAAAATCAGGAATATTACAAAGCCATGGTCAAATACCAAAAATTAACCGCTCTTTCTCCTTCTTTAATGGAGTTTTTAAGCGGCATAGTAATTACCATGGTGCTGTGGTGGGGCGGTCTGGAAGTCATCAGGGGCTTTTGGAGCGCCGGCGATTTTATGGCTTTTCTCGGGGCCGCCTTCGCCGCCTATCAGCCGATCAAGCATTTGAGCCAGGTCAACCCCATTATTCAGCTGGGAATTTCCAGCTGGAAGCGCGTTCTTGAAGTAAAAAACGCTCCGATTTCCATCGGAACTTTCAGCGCCCATGAATCAGGCGCTGCCCGGGATTTTGAAAAAGACATTGTTTTCAACGAGGTCGTTCTTACCTATCCGGATGGCCGGACCGCCTTGTTCAATGTTAATCTGACCGTTAAAAGAGGAGAAATTCTCGGCATTGCCGGCCCAAGCGGCTCCGGAAAATCATCGCTGGCCATGATGATCGCGCGTTTTTACGATCCGGCAAAAGGCTCCATATTGATTGACGGCGCGGACATAAGAAGCTGGAATGTGCGATCCTTAAGGCGCCTGGTCGCCTTTGTAACCCAGGAAGCCTTTCTTTTCGACGACACGATCGAAGCCAATATCGCCGTGGCCGATTCGCAGGCGGACAAAGACGACATTATTGCCGCGGCCCAAGCCGCCAATGCCATGGAATTTATCCAGAGGCTTCCCGACGGTTTCCGGACTCATGTCGGCGAAAGAGGCTACAGCCTTTCCGCGGGCCAGAGACAAAGAATCGCCATAGCCCGGGCCATATTAAAAAAACCGCAAATTTTAATTTTAGACGAGGCCACCAGCAACCTTGACCTTGAATCCGAGGAATACGTTCTTTCCGCCTTGAACAATTTGTTAATAGATAAGACCGCCATCGTCATCAGCCACCGGATTCAAACATTAGGCAATACCCGGCGCATCGTGGTCCTGGAAAAAGGAAAGATCGTCGAGGAGACGTCTTATTCTCAGCTATGCGCCGGGACAGGCGGCCGGCTTTCCGAGATTATGGGGACGTAGTGAACGGACGCGATCTGAGCGCCTTAAAACCTATATCGAGCCTCTTGATCCGTCAATTATTGAAAAAGCCTATGATTTTTCAAAAAACTGCCACAAAACCCAGCTCAGAGCAAGCAAAGAGCCGTTTTTTATTCACTGCCTTGCCACAGCCAACATCCTGCTTGATTTAAAGCTCGACGTTGCTTCCGTTTGCGCGTGCCTTCTGCATGATTGTATGGAAGATTCCGACGTGGTTTACGCGGAACTGGAAAATAATTTCGGAAAAGAAATCGCTGATTTGGTTGACGGCGTCACAAAGCTTGACCGCCTCCATTTCACCGATCATGCCGAGTTCGAGGCCGAGAATTGGCGCAAAACCCTTATCGCTCTGGCCAAAGACATCAGCATCATTCTTATCAAACTGGCCGACCGCCTGCATAATATGCGGACAATCCGCTTTCTGGGACTCGAAGACCAAAAAAGGATAGCCCAGGAAAGCCTCGCCCTCTACGCTTCTATCGCCGACAGGCTGGGCATGTTCGCCATCAAATCGGAACTCGAGGATCTTTCTTTTTCGGTTTTAGAGCCGGACCTTTTTCGAGACGTATCGTTTGCCTTGGATCGTCAGACCGCCCAGCGCCAGGAGTACCTGAAGATATTTTCCGAAACGCTTTCTGAAAAGGTCAAACGCCTCAACGTGCCGTTTCGATTCACTTTCCGGCCCAAGCACATTTATTCTATTTACCAGAAAATGCAAAGGCAGAAAAAAGCCCTCACGGAAATCGAAGATACGATGGGCATACGCATCGTCACCGACACGCTGGCCAGTTGTTATTTGATTCTCGGCGAAATCCACAGCGCTCACAAACCAGTGCCCAACGCCTTCAACGACTACATCGCCAACCCCAAACAAAATCTTTACCAAAGCATCCACACAAGCATTTATGGCCCTGAGGATAAAATCGTCGAGGTTCAAATCCGCACTGAGGAGATGAACAAGCGCGCCGAACACGGCATCGCGGCGCATTGGAAATACAAGCTGACCAGCCAGGAAAAAGTGAAAGAAAAAGATTTGGAAGCCTCGCTGGGCTGGCTCAAGGAATGGCTTGAATGGATTCAGGATTTAAAAAGTCCGGCCGAATTCCTGGAAATTCTCAAAACCGAACTCAAGGTCCACCAAATTTTTGTCTTTACTCCGCGTATGGAAGTCAAAGCCCTGCCGGAAAACGCGACGCCGGTTGATTTCGCTTACGCGGTTCATTCGGATATCGGGGACCACTGCATGGGCGCCAAAGTCGGCGGCAGCATCGTGCGCTTGGATTCGCCTTTGAAAAGCGGCGATGTATGCGAAATTCTGGTCAGAAAAAACGTTAAGCCGAATAAAGACTGGCTGAAGTTTGTTAAAACAGCAAGAGCGCGTTCAAAAATTCGGCGGGCGTTTAAAGAGAAACAGGCTTAATTGGGATGGAACTTGGCGCGGCCGGATTTGACGCAAATTGAGCAAACGTAAACTTTTTTCGGCGCGCCGGCGACAAAAAGGCGTCTCCGGCTGAGGTTGGGGTAAAAATAGCGATTGGTTCGGTGGTTGGAATGGCTGACATTTTTACCTGCCCTCGGTCCTTTGCCGCACAACTCGCATTTATATGCCATATAGAAATTTTATCAAATGCCTGAATTAAATACTTCAGTCCGTTATCTTAAAGGCGTCGGCCCCAAGCGCCAGTCCTATCTCAATAATTTAGGAATTGAAACCATTGAAGATCTTATCCATGAAACGCCGAGGGGCTGGGAGGAGCGCCGTTTTTTGAACAATCTGGCCTTGGCGGCCGGGCCTAAGCGCCGGGCTTTTTTCGGCGAAATCGTCAGCGCGGTGGAAAGCATGAGTCCCCGCCAAGATTTCTGTTTTTTCAAAGCCGTTATCAGGACAAACAACAATTTTGCCCCTCGTCTGGTTTTGACGTGGATCAGAAGACGTTCCAGATTTGATATTTTCGCCAAACTGCGGCGCGAGATCGCCGGAGGCCGCAAAATTTTTGTTTTTGGGAGACTGGAACTGGATCAAATTTTTAAAAATTCCGAGATCGCTTTAATCGTCGAGGACTATGAGATCGCCGCGGGCTTGCCCGCGGCCGGCCCCTCGGCCCATTGGGGCCGCCTGGCCCCTGTTTATCCGGCCACTAAGGGCCTTGAGCAAAAAATGCTGCGCAGCTTCAGATGGGAAGCAATGAGAGTCTGGAAAACCTTGGGTAGGCCGGCGCCGTGGCCCGAAGCATGGAAGCAAAAACTGCCCCAAGGCGCCATGGATTTGAAAAGAGCCTATGAAATCATACACTTCCCGGCTAATGAAAAAGAATTGGAGCATGCCCGTGTAGCTCTGGCTTTTTGGGACATTTTTCTTTTAACTACGGCCATGGAAATCAGGCGCCGGCAAATTTTACAGATTCGCAAGCCGCACTGCTACATAAAAGAGGGAACAAGGGAACAAGGCAATGAGGGAATAAGGGGGGAATCGGTAATTGGGCGTTATGATTATCCGCCTTTATTTACAAAACTGCTTGAGAAATTGGACATTAAATTGACCGCAAGCCAGGATCTGGCCGTGCAGGAAATCCTTAAAGATATGGACAAGCCGTTTCCCATGAATCGCCTGCTACAAGGGGAAGTCGGGTCCGGCAAAACGCTGGTGGCGGTCGGCGCTCTTTGCCGGGCGGCTGGCGCCGGTTATCAGACGGCATTTATAGCTCCGACGGAAATACTCGCTTTTCAGCATTTCATGAATTTCCGGCGCATGCTTGAACCCTTAGGGCTGACGATCGGCTGTCTGACCGGCGACACGCCGGCCAAGGAAAGAACCGGGCTTTTGGAAAACCTTCAAAACGGCTCTCTTAAACTCATCGTTGGAACGCACACGCTTCTGGAACCCCAAGTGCGTTTCCATAACCTTGCTTTGACGATTATTGACGAACAGCACCGCTTCGGGGTTGATCAACGATGGAAGATGCGGCGCAAAGCGGCAAGACCGGACACCTTAATTATGACGGCCACGCCGATTCCGCGCACCCTAGCCCTGGCTCTTTACGGAGAGCTGGATATCTCGACCATGGAAGAACTGCCGATGGGCCGCGCCATTGCGCCGGCTGTATTGTGCGAATCGGAAAACAAAGCCTGGGATCTGCTTAATTGCCGCCTGCAAAAAGGCCTCCAGGCTTACATCGTTGTGCCGGCCATCGAAGATAAAGACGATCCCGGTTACAACTTGGAAAAAGAATACTCCAGGCTCAAAGAAAAATTTTCCGGCATCAGCATCAAAATCATGCATGGCAGAATGCCTGCTCATGAAAAAGAAGCGGTGTTGATGGACTTTAATTGCGGAAAAACAGCCATTTTGCTTTCGTCTTCAATAACGCGCGGAGTTTGCGCTTCTTAAAGGCCATGTTTCCCTGGATGTCGACATTACCGATTTTGTTCAACAGCCCCGCTTCCACGGTCAGCGGTCATGCTTTTAATGACCGGCTTTTCGATCAAACGGATAATGAAACATCGGGCCTTGAGCGTTTGAGGCAATTTTGTCTCTGTAAGGACGGTTTTGAAATCGGCGAACTTGATCTTAAAAAGCGCGGTCCAGGCGATCTTATCGGTTTTGACCAGCATGGACTGGCCCAATTTAAACACTTTGATTGGAATAAAGATATCCGCCTGATAGCCTCGGCCAAAGCCTTGTCCAAAGACGTTTGCGACGGTGATTTTAGGCTTGAAAAAAATCATTTTTTAAAACAAGCCATCGCCGAACGTTTTGGCGGCGATTTTTTACAAAGCGACATCTCATAAAAAAAAGGCTAAAGTATAAAGGCTAAAGCTGAAGAATGAAACAAAAAAAGACGGTGACGGCTGTTTATCCTGGCAGTTTTGATCCTATTACCTACGGACATCTCGACATCATCAGGCGCGCCAGAGAGATTTTCGGCACGATTGTCGTGGCCATCAGCCGCAATACGGCAAAAACGCCTATGTTCTCGCTGGAAGAACGTAAAATACTCATCGTCCAATCCCTAAAAGAACATTCGATGACGCAAGACGTGCATGTCGAAACCTTCAGCGGCTTACTGGCGGATTACCTCAAGCAAAGAGGCTTGACGGTCGTTATCCGCGGCCTGCGCTTTCTTTCGGATTTTGAATACGAATTTCAGATGGCTTTGATGAACAGGCGGCTTTATCCAAAAATGGAAACCGTCTATCTTATGCCCGACGAACAGCACATTTATCTTTCTTCTTCCATCGTCAAAGAAATCGCTATGAACGGAAAAAATCCCCGCGAGTTCGCCCCGCCTTGCGTGACCAAGGCTTTATTAAAACAGGCGCAGTTGAAAAATGAAAAATAATTTTTTTGCCGGAGGCAATCATGACCATTGACGAAATCCTGCAATACGTAAAAACCAAAGGCGGCAGCGACGTTCATATCACCGTAGACAGCCCGCCGGTCATCCGCATTGACGGCGAGCTCGTGCTCGTGCCGGGGGATTCCTTGAACGCCGAGCAAACGCGCGACATGATCTACTCCATTTTAAATGAAGAACAAAAACGGCGCTTTGAAGAAACAAGCGAGCTTGACGCTTCGGTCACTTTCAAAGGCATCGGCAGATTTCGCGTAAATGTTTTCAGGCAAAAAAACGCCGTAGCCGCCGCCTTAAGGTTGATTCCGGAAACATCGTCAACTTTCGAGCAGTTGGCCCTGCCGTCCATTATTTATGAAATCGCCAAGCTTCCCAAGGGCTTGGTCGTGGTCACGGGGCCGACGGGGTCGGGTAAATCCACGACCTTAGCCGCCATTATCAACTTCATCAACGAAAACAGGACAAGCCACATCCTGACCATCGAAGACCCGATAGAATTCCTGCACACGCATAAAAAATGCCTTATCAACCAGCGCGAAGTGGGGCAGGACACGCGCACCTTCAATGACGCCTTGCGCCATGTTCTTCGCCAGGACCCCGACATTATTTTGATCGGCGAAATGCGCGACCTGGAAACGGTCCAGGCGGCCGTAAACATCGCTGAAACAGGCCACCTTGTCTTCGCCACTCTGCATACCAACGACGCCATCCAGACCATCAACCGTGTTATTGACGTTTTTCCCTCGCACCAACAGCCCCAGGTTAGAGTTCAGCTTTCCTTTGTCTTGGAAGCCGTCGTATCGCAGCAGCTGCTCACCCATGCTTCAGGCAACGGAAGGACTCTTGCCGTCGAGATTATGCTGGCCACGCCGGCTATCAGAAATTTAATCCGCGAGGCCAAGGTCGAGCAGATTCAAACGCTGATTCAAACAGGCGCCAAGTTCGGC
>JACQWW010000246.1 GCA_016209025.1 Elusimicrobiota bacterium
ACCAACGACCAACGACCAACGACCAACGAAAAATTTTACTCGGTAAAATTTTTTTCATCCTTGCAAAAGTTGAGCTAGTGCCGTTAGCGTTTCATTCATGAGATCAAGGCCCAGCCGCGGGTAAATACCCAGAAGCACCATTAAAATCGCCAGAGGAACCACGGCGATGAGTTCGCGGGCATTCATATCCGTCAACTCGGCCCATTTTTCATTTAAAGGCCCTAAAAACACTTTTTGAATCATTCTTAAGAAAAATCCCGCGGTAACCAGAATGCCGGCCACCGAGAGAATTGTCCAAAGCTTCCACGGCCCGAAAGCCCCCAGGAAGCATAAAAACTCGCTGACGAATCCGGCCAAGCCGGGCAGGCCCAAAGAAGCCATGCACGCCAAAGTCATCATTCCGGCATAAACCGGCACTTTCGCGGCCAAACCGCCAAAGGCGTCAATGTCTCTGGTATGGGCCTGGTCATAGACCACGCCGACGAGCAAAAAGAGACTGCCGGTAATGATGCCGTGGTTGATCATCTGGAAGGCGGCTCCGTTAAATCCCACGGCGGTCAGGCTCACGATGCCGAGCATGGCATAGCCCATGTGGTTGATCGAGGAGTAGGCCACCATTCTTTTCATATCCTTCTGGGCCATGGCGCACAGGGCCCCATAGACGATATTGATAAAGGCGATAACCGCCAGAAACGGCAAAAACAATTTGGTCGCCTCTGGAAACATGGGCAGATTAACCCGCATCAAGCCGTAACCCCCCATCTTAAGCAAAACGCCGGCCAGAATCACGCTGACCGCGGTAGGCGCTTCAACGTGGGCCAGGGGCAGCCAGGTATGAAACGGGAACAGAGGGACCTTGATGGCAAAAGCCAGATAAAATCCCAAAAAGACCAGCACCTGGAAAGTCATGCCGAGCTCCACAAAATGATTTCTCTGGCTGGTCAGCTCCAAAATGCCCAAAGTGTGCGGCTCGCTGGCGAAATAAAGGGCGATGATGGCTAAAAGCATGAAGACACTGCCGAAAAGCGTGTAGAGAAAGAACTTGACCGCGGCGTATTCTTTTTGCGGCCCGCCCCAGATACCGATCAAAAAATACATGGGCACCAGGGTGATTTCCCAAAAAACATAAAACAAGAAAAAATCCAGGGCCGCGAAGACGCCCAGCATCCCGACTTCCAGCAATAAAAACCAAAACCAGTATTCTTTGACCCGCTTATCAATGCCCAGACTGGCGATCAATGATAAAAAAGAAAGCAGGGCCGTTAAAACGACCAGCGGCATGGAAAGGCCGTCAACCCCCAAGACGTAGCGCACGCCCAAAGCCGGAATCCAGGAGTGTTCCTCGGTAAACTGCATGGCGGCCTTGGACGGATCAAAAAGAACGAGAAGAGCCGCGCTCACAACAAGGGCCAAGCCTGAAAAAACCAAACCGATCGCCTTGGCGGCCCGTTCATTTTCCTTGGGGACAGCCAAAATCAAGAGCGCTCCAGCGAGCGGCAGAAACGTTATGATCGAAAGAAGCGGCATAAATCCTCCTAAAAATAAAGTCTCGCGGCCAAGATGGCGCTGATTCCTAAAATCACGTAAAGCAGATAGCTTTGGACAAAACCGGAGACAGTGCTTCTGACTAAATTGCCGAGGCGGCTGGTAAGAAGTCCCCAGAAATCAACCAAATTGTCAATAACCACGTTGTCAAACCAGCCTCCCACCCGCGCCAAAGCCGTGGTCATAAATCCCCAGCCGTCAACAAACACTTGGTCAACCACATGATAATCAAACCATCCGCAAGCAGCGCTCAAGCGGTATCCGGCGTCAACCATGAAAAGCCAGAAATGATCAAAACCCATGCGCCGGTACAAAAACAGCCAAGGGGATCGAAGCTTGTCGTAAAGAAGTTCATAATCAATCCAGCGGCTGCGGTAAATTCCCCAGGCGGTAAAAATTCCAAAAAGAGCCAAACCGGTTGAAGCGGCCGCCACAAAAATCGTCGGAATATGGTAAAGCTCGGCCTCAAGCCTGGCCGGTATCAAGAGACCCCAGCGCTCCTCACCGTGCAGAAAAAATCCTAAACCCGCAGCCAAAACAGCCAAAATAACCAGGGGAACGGTAATGACAGGCGGCGATTCATGAGCATGGGCATAGCGGTCCCGGTCGTGGGCCCCGACTAAAAAAACCAGGACAAGCACCCGGGTCATATAATAAGCGGTAAGGCCCGCGGTTATAAAAAGCAAGGCCGCCACCGGCCAGTTGCCCGAACTGGCCGCCGCATGCAAAATTTCATCTTTTGAATAAAAACCGGACAAGGGAAAAATACCGGACAAGGCCAGGACCCCGACGGCAAAAGTGACAAAAGTGACAGGCATGCGCACGGAAAGCGCGCCCATCTTCCAGATGTCATTGGTATGAACGGCATGAATGATCGAGCCTGCCCCCAGGAAAAGCAGGGCCTTGAAAGCGGCGTGGGTTGTCAAATGGAACATTCCGACCTGGGGGCCGCCGCAAGCCAGACCGGCCATCATGTACCCGAGCTGAGAAATGGTGGAAAAAGCAAGCACCCGTTTGATGTCTTCGGGGACAGTGCCCATTAAAGCGGCCAGGAAAGCCGTCACCGCGCCAAAGATCGCCACGATTTGAAGGGAAAGAGGATTGATTTCAAAAAGAAAAAACGTCCTGGCCACCAGAAAAACGCCGGCCGCCACCATGGTCGCGGCATGAATCAAAGCGGAAACAGGGGTCGGGCCTTCCATCGCGTCCGGCAGCCAGACAAAAAGAGGAACCTGGGCTGATTTGCCGATGGCCCCGCAAAAAAGCAAAAGCGAGACAGCCAGGGCCAAGTCTTTTGAGAAAAATCCCGACCTGGCCATGTCCTCAAGACTGGATAAAGAAAAAGTGCCGGCCACGGCAAAAATCATCAAAAGACCCGCGTAAAAACCCAAATCTCCCAGTTTGGTGGTGATAAAAGCTTTACGGCCGGCTTGGGCCGCTTCCGGTTTTTCAAACCAGAATCCGATAAGAAAATAGGAGCAAAGCCCGACCATCTCCCAGCAGGCGAAAAGAACCAAAAGATTATCGGCCAGGACAAGGCCGAGCATGGAGGCGGTAAAAAGCGACAGAAAAGCATAGTAACGTTTAAACCTCGGATCTCCGTGCATATACCCAAGCGAATAAATCTGAACCAGAAGCGACACTAAGGTTACGACGAACAACATGACAATGGTCATACCGTCCAAGTGCACGCCAAGACTGACGTCGTACATGCCGAACTCAAACCAGGAAATGCTCCGGTCATAAGGAAGGGCCAGGCTTCCGGCTAAGGCGTTAAAGAAAAGCGCCGCGCTCCAGAAAAAACATAATCCCATCACCCCGATGCCTAAGGAGGCGCCTTTGGCCGGCAGATTCCGGCCCAAGAAAAGAATGACCGGAAAAGCTAAAAGAGGCAGAAAGAAAATCAGCGGCGAATATTCAAGCATTTCAGCCTTTCAATAAATTGAATTTCTCGACAAAAACCGTATCGTATTTCCGGTAAATGGCCAGCACCAAAGCCAAACCGACCACTGCTTCGCACGCGGCAATAGTGATGGAAAAAAGAGCCATCACCTGGCCCAAAGACCCGGCCGGATGAAGCAATTTATCGGCCATGACCAGATTAAGGTTCGCCCCGTTGAACATCAGTTCGATCGCCATAAGCACGCTGATGATGTTCCTGCGGCTGACCGCGCCGAAAACTCCTATGGCAAAAAGCGCGGCGGAAAGCAATAAATAATGAAGCGGTTCCATACTACTCCTCTTTGACGTCCCCCGTTTTATCCGATCTCTTGGTCAAAAGAACGGCTCCGACAAGCGCGGTCAGCAAAATAAATCCAACAATTTCCATGCCCACGGCAAAGGGTCCCAAAATCGCGTTTCCGATGGAAACAATCGTCGAGGCCCCGGCCTGGCTGGGTCCCGGCATAATCAGGCGAAGGGCCGCCTTGGATTGAACGATAACGCCGGCTAAAAGCGCCAACGCGGTCAAAGCCGCTAAAAGGCCGGCCGGAGCCGCCTGATTGAGCGGTTTTTCCGAAAACTCGGCCCGGCGGCCGCAAAGCAGAACCACGAAAAGAAACAAAAGAGCGATGGCCCCCACATAAATAAGAACCTGCGCCGCAAAAAGAAAGTCCGCGCTCAAAAGCCCGTAAAGACCGGCCACCATAGCCAGGCACAATCCCAGTAGTAAAGCCGAATGAACCACGTTTTTGAGCAAAACAACGCCCAAAGCTGAAACAAGAATTATCGCGGCAAAAAAGTAAAACAAAACTTGCATCATCTGCGTGCCGGCGCCTCAACCATGGGAATCTGGGATCGGCATGCGTCAAGGGCTTTCTTCTCGCAATCCCAGCATCGGCCGGCCCAAGGATCGCCCGGCTTCCAGACTCGGACCATCTCGGAGCGAGAAAAAAATACCGCTTCATAATCAAGGCTGTGCCAAACCGACTTGGGCTTGGTCGGACAGGCCTCCTCGCAAAGCCGGCAAAAATTGCATTTGCCCAAATCAACCGCGTACCAGGCAGCCTTGGCGATTCTCCTGCCTTCGGGAGACTTCATGTTTTCAAGAGTAATGCATTTTGAAGGGCAGGATTTGGCGCATATACCGCAGCCAATACAGGTGGCCTGATCGTATAAAAGCACGCCGCGAAAACGCTCGTACGGCATGAACTTGGTCAATGGGTAAGACAAAGTGATGGAAGGCTTTACCAGATACCGCAAGGTCACCATCATGCCCTTGATCGTTCCGATGAAACCGTCCCAAATTCTTTTAAAATAACTGATCATAAAAACAGATACGGCACGGCAAATAAAATATTGACAAAGCTCCAGGGCAGGAGAAATTTCCAGTTGAAATCCATCAGCCGGTCAATTCTCAGGCGGGGGAATGTCCAACGAAACCACATAAAACAAAAAACGAGAAACAATGTCTTGCCGAAAAACCAAATCCAGGAAGGCACTAAACCGAGCCAGGGTAGGGGCGCTCCGCCGCCGCCCAGGAAAAAAGTCGTCATGATGGCGCAGGACAAAAAAACATAGGCGTATTCAGTCAGAAAGAAAAAAGCCCACTTCATGCCTGAATATTCGGTATGAAAACCGGCCACCAGTTCCGATTCAGCTTCGGCGATGTCAAAAGGAACCCGGTTCGTCTCGGAAACGCTGGCAATCAAGAAAATGACAAAAGAAATAGGGCCGGCAATCGGATAAAAAACGAACCATTTTGGAAAAAATCCCAGCCAATAACCCTCTTGGACCGCGGCGATTTTGGTCAAAGAAAGACTGCCGGCCAGGGCAATGACCGGCACCACACTGAAAGCCCTGGGAAGCTCATAAGAGACGAATTGGGCCGCGGAGCGCAAGCCTCCTAAAAGAGAATACTTATTGGCGCTGGCCCAGCCGGCCAGAATAACGCCCAGAACGCTTACCCCGGTAAAAGCGAAAATATATAAAACGCCGATATCAAGATTGACGGCTTCCAACTCGCGTCCGAAAGGAACCGGAGCAAAGCAGATAAGGACCGGAATAAATACCAAGGCAGGGGCCAAGGTATGAAGCCAGGCATCGCGAATCCCCGGAGCCGCGTCCTCTTTTAAAAAGAGCTTGATGGCGTCGGCGATGGTCTGAAGCCAGCCGTGCCAGCCGCCGACAAACATAGGACCAAGGCGCGACTGAATATGGGCCGAAATTTTTCTCTCCCACCAGACAAGAAAAAGGCCGTTCAACATGACGATGCCCAAAATAACCACTGCCTTGGCCAAGCTCCACAGCGCCTGAGCCGCCCATACAGGAACTTGGGGCGCCTTGTCTTGGACCAACTGCAAATAAAAATGATGCAACCCGGTCAAAGCCGGCCCGATTTCGCGGATAAGCGCTCCCAAACCAAAGCCCAAAACAACTATAGCCGCCAAAACCATCGCGCCCCGGCGATAGCTCCTCAAGGACCAAGGATTAGCCCACTGTTCGGTCGGCCACAGACGGCCGGCCGCCACTTTAGCTTTACTGTGCTTTTGGTAAAGCTCGAGGGTAACAGGCGAGACGTTTTCAGCCACCCAACGCCTCACTGCGCTCCGCTCGTTGGTCGTTGGTCGTTGGTCGTTGGTCGTTAAGAAAAATTTCTTTCTGGCGACACACGATAAACGACGAACGACTAACGAAAATTTTGCAAAGCAAAATTTTCATCGGTCCACTTCGCCCAGCACGATGTCGGTTGAACCCAGAACCGCGATCATGTCCGCGACTTTTAGGCCGACCAGGATTTCCTGAAGGATGGCCAGATTCATGAAAGACGGGGCTCTGACATGCAGGCGAAAGGGGCAGGAAGTGCCGTCAGAAACAAGATAAATGCCCAGATCGCCACGGGACCCCTCGACATGGGCATAGGCTTCGCCTGCCGGCGGTTTGGGAATTTTAGCGACACCTTTGGCCATAACCTCTCCGGACGGCATCTGATCCAGGCATTGCTCGATGATACGCACGGCTTGAGCGATTTCTTTCATGCGCACATGATACCGGTCCCAGCAGGATCCGGTTTCGCCAAGGCAAATCTCAAAATCAAGTTTGTCATAAATTGAATACGGATCGGTTTTTCTCACGTCGTAAGCCACGGCACTGCCGCGCAAATTCGGCCCTGAAAGTCCCCAGTTAACCGCGTCCTTGGCTGAAATCAGGCCGATCTTTTTTGTCCGGTCAAGAAAAATCGGATTAAAAGTGAGCAAATCGTCATACTCTTTGAGCTTACCCTTGAGATATCCGAGAAATTCCCGGCATTTTTGAATCCAAACATCGCCCACGTCCGCCATAACGCCGCCCAGGCGGATATAATTGTAGGTCAGGCGCGCGCCCGAGGCCATTTCAAAAAGGTCCAAAATCATTTCCCTTTCCCTGAAGGCATACAAGAAAGGAGTGAAAGCGCCGATATCAATTCCATACGTTCCGAAAAAAAGCAAATGGGAAGCGATGCGGTTTAATTCGCACATGATGACGCGCAGGTATTCGGCCCTGGGCGGCGGGGCCGCGTTCAATAATTTCTCCGCGGCCAGGCAATAGGCCATGTTGTTGGTCATGGCTGAAACATAATCCCACCGGTCGGTTAAAACCACGCATTGATGATACCCGCGAATTTCGCTTAACTTTTCACTGCCCCGGTGCAGATACCCCACGTCCGGCTCGGCTTTGACGATAACCTCGCCGTCTAAAGTGACGCCGATGCGCAAAACCCCGTGCGTGCTTGGATGCTGGGGGCCTAAATTGATGAAAAGATGATCGGTTTTTAAGGTGGATGTGTC
>JACQWW010000227.1 GCA_016209025.1 Elusimicrobiota bacterium
GAACTCGCCCAACAGCCGGTCTTTGCGGGAAAGCTCTTCAAGAATTTTTTCCGGCCGGCCGCGCAGGATTTCTTCGTACATCTTGGTGAGCTCCCGGCATAAAACCGTTTTGGCGCCGGGCCAATTTTGGGAGATGGCGGTCATTGTTTCCATGATGCGATGCGGTGATTCGTAAAAAACAACCGCCAAGCCGGTTGCCAAAGATCGCTCGAGCTCGCGGAGCATCTTTGTCTTGGATCGCGGCAGAAACCCCAAAAAACAAAAGCCGTTGGCCGCCAGGCCCGAGGCGCTTGCCGCGGCCACGCTTGCCGAAGGGCCGGGAACCGGGATCACTTGGAATTCTCCCGGGGCCCGGTCAAGTAAATAATTAAGCAGGCGGGCCCCCGGGTCGCTGATGCCGGGCGTGCCGCTGTCGGTGACCAGGGCGATCTTTTTGCCGGTCAAGCGCTCAATGGGCAAAAAACGCTCATTGAGCCGCCAAAGCTCTTTATGAACGATGCCGTGAAAAGCGAGGAGTTTTTTCGTGACGCGGGTGTCTTCGCAAAGGATAACGTCGGCAGACCCAAGAACCTCCAAAGCCCGCAGGGTGATATCTTTGAGATTGCCGATGGGCGTTGCGACGAGATGGATTTGCGTCGGATTATTGCGGCTTGAGCGCTTCGGCGGCGAGGCGGTTGGCCTTGGCCGCCAGATGGTCAAGCTCCTGGGTATCCAGCATGATTTCAGTCGGAAAATGGATGTTGAGCACGCCGATGGTCGCGCCCTTGTCGTTTTTAAGCGGCAGGGATAAAAATTGAAAGTCTTTGCCCAGGGGAATGCTTTGATGGACAAAAAGGGCGTCTTTTTTGGGATCGCGCAGATAATAGGGCTTGCCGGTTTGATAGACATGCCCGGCAATGCCCTGGCCCGAGGCAAGCGTCAGATTTTTTACCTCGTTCACGATCTCTTCGGGAAATCCTTGGGCCGCGATGATGCGCAAAGCTTTCGCCTGGGAATCCATCAACATGACGGAACCTGTTTTAGCCCCGGCTTCGGTGAGTATCGAGCCAAGTTCTGTATCCATGGACATATATGCTATTTTAAGCTTTTCTGCGGTTATCGGCTAGGGTCCTTTGGGTCAAAAAATATGGACCGGCTGACCCAGGAATTTTTAGGCCAAAAGACTTTATACCTTAGCCTTTATCAGAACTTCCCCAAAGGGGTAAGTTCTGAAGTCTCAAGCGCGAAGTCTGAAGTCTGAAAAGGGAATAACCTGTTTTTTTCATACTTCAAGCTTCAGACTTAAGACTTTAGAAATTCCTTCGGGGAATTTCTGAGCCTTTATACTTTAGCCTTTATGATTGTCGCCATACTGCTCATTGCGCTTATTTATGTTTTTTGGAACGGGGTGCATGATTCGCCGGTGATCCTGGCCCAGCTTTCCGCTTCAAGAGCCGTGGGTCCGAAAACAGCCCTGGCCGTGACCAGCCTTATGGAATTTTGCGGGGCCGTGTTTTTTTCAGGCATGGTGCTTAAAACCATGTCGTTTGCCGGGGAAAGCCTGCTCGGGGCCGCGCACGGCGCCGGGGAAATCGAGATTTTCGTCATGGCCAGCCTTTTTGTGCCGCTGGCATTCAACATCATTACCTGGTATCTTGGTTTTCCTTCGTCTTCAACCCATGCTTTGTTCGGGGCCATGGCCGGCGCTGTTTTTTCGCTGGGCCAGGCCCGGCTTGCCATTGTTTTTAAAATAGCCGAACTTGTCGCGGTTCTCATCGCCAGCGCTGCGGCCGGAAGCTTTCTAGGGTTCTACTTGAGCCGCTTCCTTTTTCGCCTCGACATCCCCTATCGCCTCGGGTCAAAGGCCGTGCCGCCCGTAAACGCGGCACTAGGAGGAGCCGCGGCTCTCCTTCACGGCGCCAATGATATGCCCAAAAGCCTGGGGCTGTTTTTCATGGCTCTTGGGGCGAGAGATCACGGAGCGCTTTCAGGCGTTTCCAAAACCGAATACCTTGTTCTGTTCGCGTCCGTCATCAGCCTGGGAATGCTTTTTGGAGAAAACCGCATTCTAAAAACCTTGGGAATGAAAATTTTCCGCATCCGCCCCATTCAGGGCTTGGGCGCGAGCCTCGCCGGTTCCGGCGCCGTTGCTTTGTGCACCGCCCTGGGATTTCCGGTATCTTCAACCCAGATTCTTGTCGGTTCGCTTTTGGGAAGCGGAGCCGCCAAAAGCGCCAGGTCCGTGCGCTGGCTCGTAGTTTTGGAGATTTTGCTATCCTGGTTCATAACATTGCCTTTATGCATATTGTTCGGTTATCTTATGTCTAAATTTTTATCCGCATGATTTACGTTTCACGCATTTATGTGGTGGATTTTTCGCCGGCGTTATAATTTCTACAGCCTTTTGGCCGAGCAAGCCAAAAAGAGCCATGAAACATTGTATGCGCTTATAGCTTTTATGGATAAGCCGACTTTGGAAAACGGCCAGAAAGTCGGTTTAGCCGAAAAAGAGGCCGACCTCAAACGGACCCAGCTGACCGACGCGCTCAACGCCTCTTTTGTCACGCCGATAGACCGGGAGGACCTTTTTGAATTTTCCAGAGCCCTTGACGATATCGCCGATTACGCCAAATCAACGGTTGAGGAGATGACTCTTTTTGAGGTGGCGCCGAATCCTCATTTGCGCGAAATGGCCGTGGCCATGGAAAACGGGGCCCGCCTTCTGCTCGAGGCGGTGGTCTTGCTGCCCAAAGCCGAAACCAAAAGAGAAAACATTGCCGAGCTTGTCATCAAAGTCAAAAAACTGGAAAATTTTATCGAGAAAATCTACCGGCGGGCCCTGCGCGAGCTTTTTGATTCGGCCAACATCATCGGCATTCTCAAAACCCGGGAAATTTACCGGCATCTTTCCAATGCCGCGGACCGCATGGACGGCGCCGCCAACCGCCTGGGCGATATTCTCATGAAATCAGCTTAATCATGAGGTAAGAAATGGAAAAAAAGAACAAAAATTTTTATTACTCTACGCTCTACGCTCTACGCTCTACGCTTTTTATTGTTTTTATTGCCCTCTGCAACAACGGCTGCGCCAATGAAAACCGCCGGCTCGTTATTTACCACACCGGCGACATCCATGGCCACATTTCATCGCGGCCCGCGATTTTTTACAAGCAAAACCCCGAACGCTTGATCGGCGGCTTTGCCGCTTTGGCCGCTTTCGTTAAAAAGGACGGAAGCGCGCCCAGTCTGCTCCTTGATTCGGGCGATTTGTTTTTCGCTTCGCCCGAAGGCAACCTCACTAAGGGCGAAAGCGTCGTTGCCCTGGCCAATGCCGTGGGTTTTTCCGCCGCCGCCCTCGGCAACCATGAATTTGATTTCGGCGAAAAACAATTGGCTGAGTTGGCCAAAAAAATCAAATTCCCGTTTTTAGGGGCGAACGTGGTCAGGCGCTATGCTAAAAAAGGCGATTCGCCATATCCGGATTATGCCCTTCCTTGTGCCGTCAGGCAAGCCGGCGGCCTTAAAATCGGCATGATCGGCCTGGCCACCCCCTCGACGCCGCTGGTCACCTTGCCCAGGCATGTTCAAAGGCTCAAATTTTTAAGGCCGGTCAATACGGCCAAGCCATTGGTCGAGCGCCTGCGATCCGAGGGATGCGATCTTATAATCGTGCTCTCGCATATCGGCTGGGCCAAAGAGAATGAAGATTTTGAGGACGACAAATACCTTGCCAAAAACGTGCCGGGCATTGACATTATTTTGGGCGGCCACAGCCATACCAGGCTTGAAAAACCTTATCAGGACCCGGACAATAAAACCCTGATCCTGCACAGCGGCTTTTATTTGACCAGCGTCGGCCGGCTTGAGCTTGAAATAGGTCCGGACAAAAAAATCAAAAAATTCAGCCACCGCCTGGCCGATCTTTGGGTGGATGAAACAGGCGAAGATCAGGAAATGCTCGACATTTCAAGACCTTTCAAGGAGGCGGTTGACAAAAAACTCTCCGAGGTTGTGGGTCAAGCCGAGGCTGAATTTCTTCCCGACCGAAACAGCGAATCGTCCTTGGGCAATCTAATCAGCGATGTCATGCGCCTGCGCGCCAAAGCCGATGCCGCTTTTCAAAATCCCGGAGGCATCCGCGAGGCCCTGCCGGCCGGACCTATCGCCATGCGCCAACTTTATACGACCCTTCCTTTCGACAACACGATCGTCACTCTTGAGATGACCGGCGGCCAGATCAAGGAAATTCTTGAAACGAGCCTGGCCGATGAAAAGGGTAAATTGCAAATATCCGGCATCCGCCTGCGTTATAATCCGGCCCATCCCAAGGGGCACCGCTTGACGCAGGCCTTGATCGGCGGCAAGCCGATTTTAATTACGAAAAATTACCTCGTGGCCACGAACAATTTTCTGGCCGACGGAGGCGACGGCTACTCCGCCTTTCTGCGCGGCGCCGAGCGCCGCGATCTGGGCGTATCTTTAAGGGATGCCGTGGCCGACTGGATCAGGCTGGAAAGCCCGATCGCTCCCAAAACCGACGGCCGGCTGACCTCGGAATAATGGCGACGACGACCGCCGAAGAGAAAATCGTCAAGTTTCTCGTCGGCATCAAGCGTTTCATCATCTTGGGGGTCAGCCTTTTTTTAATCGGCATAGCCTGGAAGCTGTTCGATCTTCGCCGCCGGGCCGGCTATTTAAGCGCGGCCACGGCCAAAATTTTGGAATTACGGTTGTCCATGATAGAGGAGCACATCCAAATGGCTTGCAAAGGAATCAATTCCAAGGAAATACAACCAGCACCTGTTTTGTCGGCCAGAGGCCTTGCGCAGGTGCGGTCAGAGACCGAGGTTGCGGCCGCCAAAATCCTGACCAGCCTGCTGCGGACAAGCCCCTGGCTCGAGGAGGCGGCCTGGATTCGCGGCAACGGCAAGGGGTCCCTGCAATTGACCCGGATAAACGGTTCTATAAGCGAAAAAATACCCGCGGAGCCGGCCCGTTTCGGCGCTCTTTCCGACGCGCACAAAAAAGGCCGGATGGTCGTCTCCCTGCTTGAATACCGCGCCGACAAAATTCCTTCCTTCCGCCTGAGCTACCCCCTTGACGGCCAAGAGGGCGGCTTTGTCGCGGCCAAGGTCAATCTTTGGGACTTTCTAAAACCCCCGACCGCCGCTGCCCAGGAACTACTGGGAGGTGATTTTGATTTGGAACTGCGCGACCGGCAGGGCAGGCTCATCGCCCACAAAACAAGCCGCGATCCCTTGAAAGCCGTCTTGGCGCGCTTTTTTTCTTCGCGATCACCGGTTAAAATTCTGGACTTCGACGTTCGGGTGACGACCAACAGAACCGCCCTCGCCGCCGCGGTCAAACCGGGCAGATATCTGTGGTTCGCCCTGGGCTTTTCGGTTATCCTGGTCGCCCTCTTATAATCAGAACTTCCCCAAGCGGGTAAGTTCTGAAGCTTGAAGCGCGAAGCCTGAAGTCTGAAAAAGGGAGAAACCTGATCAGCCACGTGATTGCAATGGTTTTTAATGAAATTGCTACTGTTTTTTAAGCAGTTCCTGGCGGAAAATTTCCTGAAGTTTTTGCGGGTGGGCTTGACCGCGCGTTTTTCTCATTACCGCGCCGATCAAAGCCTGCACGGCCTTTTCTTTGCCCGAACGGTATTCGTTCGCGGCTTTCGGATTTTCCTTAATAGCTTCGCGAACAAAGCCGGTCAGTTCATCGCCGCCGGACAAGAGCACCGCGCCGCTTTGTTCAAAGGCTGTCTTGGCTTCGATTCCCGGTTCGGCCAGCATGCGGCCCAAAAGGTCTTTGGCCAGGCGGCTGGTCAAGCCCTTGGATTTGACCAGCTCAAGAAAACCGGCAAGGCGGCTGGGGGTCATGCCGCTTGAGCCGATAGAAATATTTTTTTCGCGTAAAAATCCCAAAAGATCGTTTAATATCCAATTGGCGGTGTTTTTGAAATCAGCCCCGTCCTTATTGCCCGATATAAGCCCAACTGTTTCCTCGAAAAGCGGGGCCACTTCCAAATCTTCATGAAAAGCGATGGTTTGCGCTTCTTTTAAACTAAGCTTTAGGCCGTCCGTGTAATATTCGGCCCGTTCCATGGGAAGCTTGGGCAGTTTCAGGCGCAATCGTTCAACCCAGGCTTGATCAATAACCAGAGGGGTTAGGTCAGGTTCCGTGAAATAGCGGTAATCGCTCGCTTCTTCCTTGCTGCGCAGGGGAATGGTTTGTCCGGCCTTAACGTCCCACAGCCGCGTTTCCTGAACGATTCTGTTTCCCTGTTTTAAATCCTCAGTTTGCCTTTGGATTTCGTATTCCAGGGCGTCTCTGACGGCTTTGAAGGAATTCAAATTTTTAATTTCGACTTTAGTGCCCAGCGGTTGACCTTCGGGCGCCACCGACACGTTGACATCAACCCTGAGTTCGCCTTTTTCCATATCGCAGTTTGAGACTCCGATGGTTTTGAGCGTGACTCGAAGCGTATTTAAAAAATCGCTGGCCTCGGCTGAGGAGGAAAAATCCGGCTCGGTGACCGTTTCCGCCAGAGGGATTCCGGTTCTATTGAAATCAACCAAGCTATGGTCCAGGGTCTCGGAGCCGATGGCATGAAGAAGCTTGCCCGCGTCTTCTTCCAGATGAACTCTATGGATTCCGGCTTTTTTAAGTTCATTCCCTGATAGATAACCCAGCGCGCCGTTTGCCGCAGCCGGCTGGTCGTATTGAGAAATCTGATAGTTTTTGGGCAGGTCGGGATAGAAATAATTTTTTCGGGCAAAAATCGAA
>JACQWW010000228.1 GCA_016209025.1 Elusimicrobiota bacterium
TCGTCGGCATCCAGAGAAATTCGGACGGCTACTGGTACCGCGAGCAGGATAATCCCAGCGCTGACCAGCCTTGCCTTTCCGGCGGCGGGGGAACGCGGTGGTGCCAAAATCGGGTCACGCTGGACGCGCCGGTTGACAACCTTGTGGGAGCCAATTGGACGTTCGCGTTGGGCGATCCCTTCTACGCCGGCCGAACGACCGAGACCTACAAAGTCTATTTTTGGGCCCGCGACCTGGTGGACAGCGCCTATCGAAACGCCAACTCATCGCTCACGATGACGACGCTTTTCCATTATGAAAGCATGGCCCCGTCCTCGACTCTCATCGCTCCCGCCTCTGCCGCATGCAACCAGGAGGTTGGGCAATGGTACAGCGAGATTTCCACCTTTAGTTTGCCGAGCCTCATCGGCACGGCGTTTGATCGGCCAGAGTCAAGCACCAACGTGGGTTACGGGCCGTCGCCTAGCACGTGGACCTTGTATGGCGGGCCGCTTTATTTCGCCGATTCGGCCGAGATCCAGGTCAGGGACGTAACGTTTACAGGCAACTGCTGGAACGGCTCAGCGTTTCCCGCGACGCAGAGCCCGGTCTGCGGCGTGACCACCTGGCAGCAGATGACTTTTTGGAACAGCAGCTGGACCTATTCGACCTCGGGACTTTTCAGCGCCACCCAATCGGGCGGCAGATACGAGGTCAAGATGCGCGGCAAGGGCAGCGCCATTGACGATGCCGGCGGCGCGGCTGCGGCCCCGACAGTCAGCGCCGTCATCCACGTTGACGGCACGAAGGAGTCCAATCCGAATATCGAGGACGCTGCCAACAACGCTGAATCCGGGCGCAACTGCCGCAGTTTCCGGGTGGATAAAAGCTCGCCGGCGGCCGGCTTTACCAGTTTGGCCCATGACAGTTCCTATGCCAGCGGAGCGGCCGGCGTCACCAATATCGAGGGCACGGCTTCGGATTCAGGCTCGGAAATACCCAGCCTTTCCAGCCAGGTTCTGGAATAACGCGACCCATGCTTACGACATAAACGACTCGTCTAATAATCCGCCGGCCTCGGCCTGGATTAACGTGACTAATTATACTTATGGCGCGCCGGGCGATTGGAACGCGACCGGGGCGTCTACCCCGACTTTTACCAATAACTGCGAATACCAGATTTTTGTCCAGGCAACAGACAATGCCGGACTTAAAACCAATATAGGAAGCCTGGGTTCTTCCAACCGGATACGAATCAAAATCTCGGCGGCTTTGCCGGATTCCCAGGTCGTTCTGCCGCCGTCCACGCTCGGCTCTAATAACAATTACTGGCGCACTTCCGGCGACAATGCCCTGACCAAGATCACCGGCACAGCTTCAGAGGCGACCGGCGGCTATGTCAGGGTCCAAGTTATTGTGTCCACCGGCGACGCGATATTTCCCGAGGAAACCAGCGACTCGAAAGACAACCTTTGCTGGGGCGGGCCCGGAAGCGGCAATGCCTGGCTTGAATGCGATGACGACGGCAATACCGGGGACTCGGGTTTTCTCTTCTGTCGTGACGGGGAGTCCTGCGGTTCAGGAGTGGTTGCCTCCACGTTTGTGGTGGTGCCGGTCAATTCTTGCGGGGGCCAGGCTGATACCTGGTGCTGGGGAGACCCTTTTCCAGCCGGGTTTCCCGGTTCTTACACTGATCACCCTTTTCGCGTCAGGACCAGGGCTTATCTGGGATCCGTTGATGAGCCGTTGACAGAGCCGGGGTTGCGCAATTTTCACTTTGACATGACGGCCCCGGGCCGGGCTATGATCATTCCAAGCGCCAGCAGTTCCGCGTACAAGGCCGGGGCCTTGGCGGTTTTAAGCGGAACAGCTCAAGATCCCAATCCTCCAGTTACCGGAGACACGCCTTCCGGCATGGATAATGACACCTTTAAATTCCGCATTGTCATGGCCAGCGCCACCTCCACGGCCTGGTGTCCGTCCTTGCTTAATTACGCGGATGCGTCTGTTTGCTCCGATGAGGATATATTGGGCAACAAAGGGGCAGGCGTCAATTATTCCACCGGAGCGCCTTATTTATCCTGGACCTCGACCGGCCCCTGGCGCGAGGGTTACCGCTATAAGGTGATTTTAGGGCCTGATGACAACAAGCTTAAGGATAAGGCGCAGAACGGAGCCAGCCAGCTTGATAATACAACCTTCCGCTATGACACGGTCAAGCCGACCGCCACTTTATCCCTGCCGATCCTTAACGTGGGAACGATTTCGGTTTTAGGCACTATTTCCGGCACGGTTTATGACTGGGACCCTGATGAAATCAATGACGGGGTCAATTATTTGAACGCCTCAGGCATTGATTCGGTGCAAACCTCAAGCGGGGTTGGAATCGCCATTATGCGCCTGTCGGATGGAAAGTATTTTGATCAGACCAAACCGGAAGATAATTATTGGCCTGATCAGAATCAGAAATGGTGGCCCGCGAATGTCGGCAATTTCGACTGGGACAATCTTAATCCTGATGAATCCACCTGGAGCTATACCCAGGCTGATCTCAATACCGAATTGGCCAGCGGCGAAAAATACGTGATTGTTGCCAGGGCCAAAGACAAGGCCGCCAATCAGCAGAGCACCTGGCAGACAGCCGACGCTTCTTCCATGACCATTGTCATAGACAAAGAGGCACCGACTCTTGATATTACCGCGCCCACCACGGTCTATAATTTCATTGCCTCCCATGCGAACCGCATTTCAGCCATTGATATAGCCGGAACCGCGGCTGACGGCCCGGCTGCCACAAAGGCGGGATTTGCCGGTGCTGCCGGCGATGTCCGCATTATGCTCTGGCGCATTTTAGGCGATGGAACCAGTCAATACTGGAACATGGGAAATGGCGGCGAATGGGTGGTATGGCAGGCGTCTTTTTCCGAGGTTGTATCGGGTCAGACAAGCTGGGGGTTCAACTTTTTAGACCCTTCGTGCGATTCGGCCCAATCAGCGTGTATTGATTGGGGAAGCCAGGATTACCGCTATTACGTGACGGCCAGGGTCAGGGACAATGCCAGGAACGGTTTAAACAATTCCTCGCCGAATAGTTCCGTTTATCTTGACACGACCAGCTTTATCGTTGACGTGACCAATCCTGTTTCCACTTTTACGGTGCCGGGCACCGGGGTCCAATACGTCAACACCCTGGCCAATATGGCCGGCACAGTGGATGCCTCCTCATCCGGCATCACCGGCGGCGGCAAGGTTGAGCTTAGAATCGTGCAAACCGATAATAGCAATGAATGGACCGGTTCTTCCTGGACAGTCACGGCTAACACCTGGTTTTCAGCCACGGCCAATGATACGAATTGGAATTACAGCCTGCCCTTGTCTTCCATGACTGACAACAAGGACTATCAGGTCACCATTAAAGCCACGGACCGGGCCGGCAACGCGCAAAGCCCGGTCATTACCAGAACCTTTGAGTATGACGCGTCAACCCCGACCGTGGCCATGACCAATCCCAGCGAGACAGACGGGGCAGCTGCTCCTTATTCCAACGCAGTTTATAATTCCGAGGCCAGTCGTTCGATTATCAGCACCATCACGGCAAGTTACAGTGATTCAGGCGCCAATGCCAATGCTTTGGCTGAGGCATATATTGCCATTTCTTCCGGATCAGGGGCTGATACCTTGTGGTGGAGCAATGCCGCTAGTTCTTTTACCGTAAATCAGACCGATATTTTTTGGAATCAGGCAACCACCCTTTACACTTCTTCATTTGTCTATGCCTATTCAAGTCTAGGCAGTATCTGGCGGGACGGCCGACTTTATAAGGTTTTTGCCAAAGCAAGGGACACGGCCAGCAACTGGCGGGGCGCTATCACCAGTCCGCCGGCTGATTGCGAGGTTTCTGGCGATTACGCCTGCCAGGAATTCCGCTATGACATCAGCCGGCCTGCCTCTGATATTACCCGGCCCATTGCTTCTTATGAGAACGCGAGTGTGACCGTTGCCTCTGGGACAGTGACAAACGCCGGGCCAGCCACCCAAAGCGTCTTGAGCAAGGTTCGCCTGGCCATTAAATGCGTGGCCGGAGACTGCGGCCCCAACGGCAATCCGGGCAATTATTGGAACTGGTATACCTCGTCATATACCGTGACAAGCCTGGCTGGTTCGGCTTGGGGCGACGCAGCCATTGCCGGCGGGGTGGAGTGGTCCACGCCGGTGATTGTTTCGAGCATGTTTATTACCGGCTCAACCTACACCATCGTGGCCCGGGTTAGCGATCAAGCCACCAACGAAGAGCAGGATGGCGATGCTCAGGGAAATACCTTCCTTTATGATGCGGTGGCCCCGACCACAACCATCACCATGCCGGCCGCGGACGGACGTTACCGGCAGCTGCCGAATATCACCGGAACCCTCAGCGAAACCCTTTCCACCATGCAGGAGGTCCGCCTTGCCATAAAGGAAGGCGACACTTCCAATTTTTGGAGCGGCGCCGCGTTTGCTGCTTTTGACAGCGTCACAAGCTGGCGGCCAGCCACGGTTAATTCATCAAGCTGGTCTTTCGCCACGCCGGAAAGCTCGTTAACGACAGGGGTAACCTATTATATCGCCTTGCGCGGCAGAGACGGGGCCGGCAACTGGAATCGCGGCACTTCCATGCCCAGCCAGGCCGAATCTACTGCTTTTCTTTGGGATAAGGACAAGCCAATTTCTAAAACAACCGTCCCGGCCAGCAATACAGCCTTCAACTACATTTATAACTCTATTCTTGGAACAGCCTATGATTGTCCGAACAGTCCGCAGGGCGAGTGCGCCAATCCTGGTGTTGCGGCCGGCATTCGCAGTCAAACCAATCAGGGGGTGCGGCTGAGAATCTGCCGCGATGCCGGCGTCTGCATCAACGATACCACTGGCGGTTGGACCGAAACCGAGGCCAGTTTCAATCTGGAGCCGACCTTATCCAACAATAATCAAAACTGGTCCTGGAGCAAATTTTCCGGACAGTTCGGGGAAGGCTACCGTTACCGGGTGGTTTCCCGGGCTTTGGATGAAACCCTGGATTCCAGCCTGGCTTACACCAATTACGAAACCAGCCTGACCACCAATGCGTATGTCATTGATTTGACGACCCCGACCCATGCGATTTCTTCGCCCACGGTCGCCTGGTCCGGCATGGATTATTATCAGACCATCTCCACGTTTTCGGGAACGGCCGATGATCGCATCGGCCTGGCGAGCCCGCAAAACTATGAGGCTGGCCTCGGCACGGCCGCCAGCCAACGTTCGATCTGGACAGCCCTTCAAGTCAGGAAAGACGAATATAAGTGGTGGGATGTGGCGGCTGATACTTTTTCGGTGACCCAATCGTCGCCCCACTGGCAATACGGCGTTTTAGTCAGCACGGCCAACGACGGCACATCGTTGGTGGGCTCGTCTTCCGGGACATGGAACTTTTACATCAACAAAAACCGGCTCCAAAACGAAACCAGCTATTACCTTAATGTTCGCGCCCAGGATTTAGCCGGCAATCTTGAAATCGCCTGGTCAACCAGGGCGTTTATCGTGGACACCTCAACCCCGTCAACGACCTTGACCAATCCCACCGGTGCCCAGGACTGCCCCGCCTCCGGACCGACGTCCCTGTCTTTTATCAGCGGCACGGCCCAGGACGTTGGCATTGGCGAGATGAGCGTGGTTCTTCTTCGCATTATCCGCGAAAGAACAGACACGACCAATGGGGGCAACTGCGATGATGGCTCGGCTGACGACGGCAAATGCTGGGACGGAACAAGCTGGGTCACTTGCGCCAATAATGATACGGACTGGATTTCCTCAGGCACGGTCAACGGCAGTTGGCCGGATTGGGCTTACAGCATTGTCTCCGGTTTTCTCCAGGCTAAAACCGTTTATAAGGTCTGGGTAAGGGCCAAAGACAAGGCAGGCAATGTGGATGGCCAGACCCTGCCCACGAATCCAACAACTGATCCGGTCAGCCTGCGCTTTCGTTTTGCCGGGGACCCCCCCAATACGGTCATTACCACGCCGAATGTTTCCGCGAAAAGCAGGTATAAGATGACGGATATTACCCAGATTGCCGGCACCAGCTACAATTCCTTGAACGTTAGGGTGCGTATCACCAGAATGACTGATAGTTTTGATTACCGCCAGTATACCTCCTCTGGTGAGTATCTGGGCAGCGCTTATTGGTTCGCGCCAGTGTCAACGTCCGGGGCTCAAGGCAATTGGAATTCCATTGCCCTTACCACCCATGCCTGGGACCTGGCCAATGCCTCTTATACGATCAAAAGCCGGGGATGTTCCGCGGCGGACGAGGGCGAGCCGTCCGGCGATGCGCCCTGCGCCAGCCAGACGGGAAATCTCGGTTCAATCGTCTGGATTGACACCCATAGCCCAACGGCCGTTTCCACGGTTCCCGTTGACGGCGCTGTGGTCAAAGATTTGACCTATATCGGCGGCACCGTGGCCGAGCCTGCGGCAAATTCGCTTGGCAAGCTCACCGTCAATGCCGCTAAATTCCGGATCCGGCGGGAGGAGACGCCTTTTCAATATTACGATCCGGCGCAGGCCGGAAAATGGGCGGACAATCCCCCCGGCGACGAATTGGACGCCTATATGCCCGTCGGCGCCGATGGCAGTCAGGCCGTCAATTGGTCGTCAGCCAATATCGTCGGCTGGGCCATGGGAACGGGTTACAAATACACGATTTTCACCTATGCCCGCGACGAGGCCGGCAACCCCGTTACGTTGACGGATTCTCAGCAAAGCGTGGTCGTTACTTTTGACACTTCCCCGCCGGTGGCGGTGACGACCCAGCCGGCGCCCGGTTATGTTTATAAAGAAATGATTCAACTTGCCGGAACCGCATCCGATGAATCGGCGCTGGCTTCACCCAGGGACAATGAGGCGGGACTAGCTGTGCCCAATGCCAACCAAATCAGGATTGAGAGGATATCAGACAATAACACGTTTACGGGCGATGCATTTTCCTCAGCTCAATCCTGGGTGGCGGCGTCCGGCACCAATCCCTGGACTTACAGTGATCCGGATTTGAACACTCAATTAAGGAACTTTAACGGCGCTTATGCCATTACCTCACGTTCCAGCGACACGATCGGCAATCTTCAGACCAGTTATCCGCTGAATCAATCCACCTTTACCTTTTATATGGATAAAAGCTCACCGACGGCTACCATCACAAAACCGGTCCATTTCCCCGGCGCCGGCTCCGCCAATGGCAAGTATCGCACGGCTTCGGCAGACAGCTCCACCACCCTGCCTTATCTCTCGGGAACAGCCTCGGATGACGAAGCATCTTACTACGGCTATGGCTCCGGCGATGTTTTTCAAACGACGCAGATCCGGCTGTGGTATCTGGCGGGAAATACAAGCTATTACTATGACGGCGCCGGCACAGAAGGGATGGGCAATTTTGCGACTTATTTTGACACCAATGAAAACAACTGGATCGGCGCCGACGCCGCCGACGCCAGCACGACACCTTGGCGGCGCATTGATATGTACAAGGTGTGGCAGTCAACGTCCTCTGACATCGTCTTTTATCTCCAGACGCGCTCCAGGGACCGAGCCCGCGACACCTTCGGCAATCCGACCGGCAATGTTCAGGATAATTTCGGCGCCTTGGGCGACAGCGGCAATTCCTACAAACGTTTCGTCATTGACGGCACGCTGCCCACGATCGTGATTGATACGCCGTCGGGCAGCGGGTTTTCAAACGGCCTTAATTTTAGAATAGACGGCCGGGTCAACGGTGATTTGGCGGAGCTTAAAGTCCCGGCCTCTTCCGGCGTGGTAGTGCGGCTTTTCTGCGAAAGCGGGGTTGACAAGTATTTCTGGGACTGGAACAGCTCTTGGGTTTTAAATGCCAGCACTCATGTGCGCGTGCCGACCTATACTTATGGCTTTGCCGTTGGAACAAATACCTGGAGCCTGACTGCCAATGTGCCGAGCCAGGCCAACTTTGGCTCAAGCACCGTGAGCGGGTGCAACAATATTTTTAAAGTCGGGGCCGAAGCCGTGGATCTGCTCGATCAATTGGGCGCCGCCACAACCATTCAATTTACGATGGATACCCAGGGCCCCATGGTTTCCATCACCAACACGGCCAACCGGGCCAGGGTGTTGAACAATTTAGCCGGAACTTCCTCTGACTCTCCAGCCGGCCTGGCTAAAGTTGAGATGAGAATCCGGCGATTGGGTTCTGCGTCGCCTACTTGTGGCGAAGGCGCCAACAAGTGGTGGAACAAAGCCGGCGCCTTTGACGTGACCGATAACGATGCCAACGCAGCGGTTGCTTTTTTTGATGTTGCCCCGCCCTGGACCGGTTGGACCGCTTCCTCAGCCTCAGCCAATGTGGCGAGCGGCTGTCAGTACGAGTACTCGATCAAGGGCCTTGACACCGCAGGCAATTACTCAACCACTTATGCCACCTATACCACGGTTTTTGACGATACTTCTCCCCAAACCCAGTCCACCTATCCTGCGGCAGGGCAAGTGCCGGTGCGCACTCTTACTTATATTCGAGGCACTTTTGCCGAGAAAACAGGCAGCGGTGACAATAATACCGGCACCCTCTCGGTCATGCGGGCCATCCTTCAGCGCCTGGATACCAATCCTGTTCAATACTGGGACTCGGAATCGGTGGTCTGGGGCAACTATTATATGATGACCTCGACGGCCAATCAGGTTGGATTTAGCACGAGCCTTAATACCTGGTCTATTACCGGCGTTCTTCCATCGGGCAGCAAGCTTCCCATTGGCACTACCTATTATCTGACTACCTCCGGCATTGACAATACGGATCAGGCAGGCAACGCCGAGCCTTTCGGAGTGGTCTCCTCCACCTTCGTCTACGAGTCCTCGGCCCCTGTTTCCTTCATTGATTCACCGGCCAACGGGGCCTTTCTTTCGGCGTTGACATCGCTCACCGGCACCATGGCCGATGAGCCCACTTATTCGCAGCCCTCAAAAGTCTCGGGCGGCATTGACAAGGTCGAGGTCCAGATTTCCACCGGTTCCAACGACTGTTACAACGGCTCCGGCTGGACGATCTGCCCCTACTGGCTCTCAGCCTCGACCACCGCCATCCAGGGCCCCACCACCTGGATTTCCTCAGGCACCTGGATCAAAAACACCGGCCTTCCCACTTGGCTCCACAACAGGACCTACTGGATATTGGTCAGGTCATCCGATAATGCCGGCAGCGTCGAGGATACCTCTGCCGCGACCCAGGCCTCTTCCCGTTCCGTCACCTTCGATCTTGACGCGCCCACCGCCACAGTCGCCAATT
>JACQWW010000259.1 GCA_016209025.1 Elusimicrobiota bacterium
GATTTTTCAAGCCGAATATCTCCACGCAGGTCGGAAGCCTTTATCCGGCCGGGGATCACCGCCGCGACGGGGCTTTCAGCATTTTCTACGTGGGCATCAATGTGGGCGCGCTCCTGTCCCCGCTGATTTGCGGCACCTTGGGCGAACTTTACGGCTGGCAATACGGTTTCGGTTCAGCCGGCATCGGAATGCTTCTTGGGTTAGTGATCTATCTCTACGGCCAGAAACATCTGGCGCCTGACTTAAAAATGAAAGAGAGGGCGGCCGCGCAGCCGGTCCAAGCCGAGCCTTTGACGCCTGAGGAATGGAAGAAAATAGGCGCCCTTATCGTATTGTGCATGCTTAACATCATTTTTTGGGGAACCTATGAACAGCAGGGCAATACCCTGGCTCTTTGGGTGGACGCGAACACTGACCGCAATATCCTTGGCTGGACCATGCCTGCCACGTGGTTCCAGGCTTTCAATCCATTTATGATTGTCTTTTTCACCCCCCTGATCATCAATTTTTGGGCGTGGCAGGCCAAACGCGGAAAAGAGCCGTCAAGCATCGCCAAGATGGCTACGGGATGCATTCTGCTTGGGCTTTCATTTCTGGTGCTTATCCCATCGGCCAGGCACGTGGCGGCCGGCGGCAAGGCGAGCCTTTTTCCGCTTCTCATTACAACGATGATTTTGACCACCGGCGAGCTTTATTTGTCTCCAGTGGGCCTTTCGTTGGTTACAAAGCTCGCGCCGCCGCGCATGGTTTCCATGCTCATGGGCATGTGGTTTCTTTCGAGCTTTTTCGGCAACTATCTTTGCGGCTACATAGGCACTTTCTGGGAGAAGATGTCCAAAGAAAGTTTCTTTATCATGCTGTCCATACTGGCATTCGGCGCCGGCCTGTGCATGTTCGCCCTGCTTAGGCCGTTAAAGAAGGCGATCGGCCATGGCCGTGAAGCCAAAGTAGACGTATAAAAAATAGGGACAGCACCCATTTTTTATATTGCTCAAAAGAACGAAATAAAAAAATGGGTGCTGTCCCCATTTTCGTAAATGCATATTCCTGACGGTTTTATTGACGCGAAGACGGCTTTGGCCACAGCCGCTTTTTCCGCGGCCGGTCTTGGCATGGCTTTGCGCCAAATCAAACGCCGGATGCCGCCGAAGCAGGTTCCTTTGATGGGGATGACCGCGGCCTTTATTTTTGCCGCGCAGATGCTTAATTTTCCCGTGGCAGCCGGCACATCAGGGCATTTGACCGGTTCTGTGCTGGCCTGCGTGTTGCTTGGGCCGAGCGCCGCGGTCATTGTTATGTCGTCGGTGCTTATCGTTCAATGCCTGCTTTTTGCGGACGGCGGAATTACGGCTTTGGGCGCCAATGTCTTTAATATGGCTGTTATCGCCTCAGCCGGCGGTTATGGAATTTATGCTGCGGTGCGTAAACTTTTCAGCGGGGTCCGTGGGCGGATTGCGGCAACAGCTTTCGCTGCATGGTGTTCGGTGGTGCTGGCTTCGGTATGCTGTGCCGGAGAGCTTGCTTGGTCCAAAACAGTTCCCTGGCCTGCGGCAGTAACGGCCATGGCCGGCATGCACATGGTAATCGGTCTTGGCGAGGCTCTGATCAGCGCTTTAGTGATCGCCGCGATAGATAGGACGGATTTTTTGCCGCAAGAGCCGCCGGTTTTATCGGCTGGCCGCTCTTATAGCGAAATGATTGTTTTTGGTTTGTTGGTTTCTTTGGGATTGGCGCTTTTTGTCTCTCCATTCGCCTCGTCTTGGCCGGACGGCTTGGAAAAAACCGCTGCTTTTCTGGGCTTTGATCATAAAGCCATTGAACAGCCGTTTGTTCCAACGCCTTTTAGTAATTATTTAATTCCCGGCATCGGATCGGCGTCAGCGGCAACCGGCTTGGCCGGGGCTGTTGGAGCGGTTGCGGTTTTCGGACTCTCTTTTTTATTGGCGCGCTTTTTGGATAAATCAGCAAGCCGGCCATAAATCAAAGTGTTCCACGATTTGCTTGATCATCACCGCCAGGCAGAAAGCCGGATTCACCGGCTTGACGCCGGCTTGAAGCTGGCCATAGCTGTGGGGGCGGCGGCGGCCATGGTTCTTATTCCTCTTCCGGCAGGGTGGCCTTTTCTGCTGCTGGCGGCGGTATTAATGATCGCAACGGCATGGCTAAGTAAACTGCCGTGGCTGTTTTTGGCAAGGCGGCTTATCATGCTTGAGCCTTTTGTTTTCAGTGTGGCGGTTTTGGCTTTGTTTCAGCATCGTGGAATAGAGGTTTTTTTGGCTGTTTTAGCTCGAAGCACCTTATGTCTTTTCGCCATGATCCTGCTTGCCGCTACGACGCCTTTTGCCCAGATTTGCGCTGTTCTTCGGCGAAGCGGCTTTCCCGGCATCATGATTTCGGTTATCGCGCTGATGTATCGCTATTTATTCGTCTTGATCGGGGAAGCCGGGCGTCTAAAGCGTGCCCGGGCAAGCCGGACGTTTGTTGCCGGCAGAAAACAAACATGGTTGTCAAGCGCGGATATTATCAGCCGGCTTTTTATGCGTTCGGCTCGAAGATCGGATAGGATTTATTCCGCCATGTGCGCGCGGGGCTGGCAATGATCGCTTCTCTTGCCGATCAGATCGAGGGGCCGGCCGCCGACAGGCAGGCGGATGCTTCGGTAATCACGGCTATTGAAGTGCGGAATTTAAGCTTTACTTATCACGACGGCAGGCAAGCTCTCGATAAAGTCAGCTTTCGCGTCCAAAAAGGCGAAAGCGTCGCCCTGATCGGGCCCAACGGCGCCGGCAAATCAACCCTTCTTGAGCATTTGAACGGCCTTCTTCCTGAAGAGCTTGGCGATGCTGCGGCTGTTTTTGTTTTCGGGCAGCCGGTAATTGCTGAAAATTTGGCGCAAATCCGTTGCCGGGTCGGCCTGCTGTTTCAGGATTCCGAGGATCAATTATTTTGCCCCACGGTTTTTGAAGACGTGGCTTTCGGCCCCCAGCAGTTCGGTTTAAGCAAAGAATCGCTCGATTGTATCGTTCAGGAGAGTCTGGCCATGGCCGGCCTTCATGGATTTGAGAGCCGCCCCTGCCATCATTTGAGCGACGGAGAAAAGCAAAGGGTCTGCCTTGCCGGATTATTGGCTTGCCGGCCGGACATATTAGCTTTGGATGAACCGACTCGCGGTCTGGATCCGCGCGGCAAGCGCCGTCTAACAGCGTTATTACAAAAACTTCCCTTGACAAAAATTATTGCCACACACGATTTAGAGCTGGTCGTTCAATTATGTTCGAGGGTCATTTTGTTTGACGCCGGGCGCATCGTGAAAGACGCTTCAGCTTTGGATGTGCTGGCTGACGAAGAATTAATGCTTGAGCATGGCCTGGAGCGGCCGCACAGCCTGACGCATTATCATCTCCATTTAATGAATGATTTTTATAAAATAAGAGGTCTTAATTATTAATGGAGGTGGCATAAAAATGATAACGCAGAAATGGAGGGGCAAGGATTACCTGGCTGAGACTGATTTTACAAGGGAAGAGATTGAAACTATTATCGATGTGGCTTTTGAGCTCAAGAGACAAAGAGCCATGGGTCAGTCCCATGCGCATCTGCTTCCTGGAAAAACCTTATTTTTGATTTTTTACAACCAATCGCTTAGGACGCGCAACAGTTTTGAAGCCGGCATGACGCAGCTTGGGGGTCATGGGCACTTTCTTGATCCGGGCAAGATATATACCCCGGCCATGGAGGGATATGAGGTGGCGTATTCCACCGAGCGCGTTTCTGATGTGGCCCGCACTTTAAGCCGCATGGGGGATGCCATTGCCATACGCTGCTACGGAGACCCTGTGCAGTGGAGATACGGCGCGGCTCATGATATGCTTAAGGAATTTGCCAAATGGGCCGATATTCCAGTGCTTAACATGGAGGATGATATTTACCATCCTTTTCAAGGATTGGCAGATATTCTTACGGTTAAGGACAAATTCGGCACATTTAAGGGGGTCAAATTCCTGATGTCATGGGCGTATTCGCCTTCCGTAGACAAACCCAGGGCGGTTCCGCAAAGCGCCATATTATACGCAACCATGATGGGTTGCGATGTGACCCTGGCTCATCCGGCGGGCATGGAGCTTGACCCAGTCATACTAAAACAGTGCGGGGATTATGCAAAAGACTCCGGCGGGGCATTCAGGGTAGAGAATAACTTTGAAAAGGCCCTGCAAGGCCAGCATGTCGTGTATCCCAAGGCATGGTGCCCGGTAAACATTTATAAGCCCCCCATTGGGCAGGATGATAAAAAGAAAAGCCAGGAAATATTTGATAGAAATAAAAGCTGGATATGCGATGCTAAACATTTGGCAATGGCCGACAAGAAGGCTATTTATATGCACTGTCTGCCCTGCGACCGCGGATATGAGGTTTCCAACGATGTTATTGACGGGCCCCAGTCTGTTGTGTTTGACCAAGCGGAAAACAGGCTCCACGGGCAAAAAGCTGTAATGAATTTGGTCATGCGGTAGTTAACAGTTTACGGAGGAACCGGCATGAATTTATACGGAAAGGACTTGATAACCACTCAGGAATGGTCCAGGGACGAGCTGACGGCTGCGCTGGAATTGGCCGAGGACATGCAAAAAAATAGGTTTTCGCCAAAATACAGCGATATCCTTGCTTATAAAACTTTTTTCATGTTCTTTTATAATCCGTCCGTAAGGACCAGACAATCATTTGAGTGCGCGGCCACGGAGCTTGGAGGCCATGCCCAGTATCTTGAGCCGGGCGCCATGAGGCTTAAGACAAAAAAAACAGCAGGGGAAACGACAGAGGATGCGGCCAAGGTTATGTCAAGATACGCCTGCGGCATCGGCATAAGGATACTGGAAGATAAGATCACCAAATACGGAGAAGGCGATGAAATGCTCAGGGAATACGCCAGGTGGGCGGATATTCCCATAATTTCAATGGCCCATGACAAATATCATCCATGCCAGGGGCTTGCCGATATCATGGGACTTAGAAAACATTTGGGCAAAGATCTCAAAGGCAAGAAGCTTCTTCTTTATTGGGGGCACGGGGCCCTGGCCAGATCATGGTGTTCGGTTCAGGAGGCGCTTCTTATATATTCCAGGTTCGGCATGGATGTTACGGTCGCTTGTCCTCAAGGCTATGACCTTGATCCGCGGGTCGTTGAAACAGCCAGGAAAAACTGCGGGGAGAATTCTCAGAAATTTGAGATTATCCATGACCCCGTAGAGGGATACAACGGAGCGCATGCGGTTTATTCAAGGAACTGGATGGGCCCAAATGCGTATCATGACGGCGAATTTCACAAGCAGGAAGAGATAGAAAAAGCCATGCAATACACAGACTGGATCTGCGATCAGACAAAGATGAAGCTCACAGACAGGGGGCGTTATATCCACCCAATGCCCGTTGACAGGGGGCATGAGGTGACGGACGAGGTATGCAGCAATAATAATGTCTAGACATTTAAGAATTTTTGCTTTCGGGGGCAATGAGGTTTCGCCGGTCGGGCTTACTGACCCAAAAACAGGAAAGCCTATTATCCCCGATATAGCCCTGCAATGGCAGCGCACGGCAGAGACCTGTAAAATGGTCGCTGATATAATACAAAAGCATCCCGACGACCTTTATATCATGACCCATGGCAACGGCCCTCAAGTGGGAAACATTCTTTTGAGAGCCGAGTATTCCCGCCCCATTCTTCCCTCGCTTCCGCTTGATGTGTGCGGAGCAGACACCCAAGGCGCCATGGGATACATGCTGGCTCAGCTTGGCAATGAGCTCAAAACGCGCGGAATTGAAAAAATCGTGGCGTCTGTTGTGACACAGGTGGTTGTGGACAAAAATGACCCGGATTTCCAGAATCCTTCCAAATATGTCGGGCCTTCTTATGCCAAGCAAGAGGCTATGGAAAGAAAGGAAAAGGAAGGATGGAGCGTAAAGCTCTACAAAAAGGATGATAAAGGAAAAGAGGTGTGGAGAAGGGTTGTTCCATCGCCAGTGCCTATGGATATTGTTGAGATTGAGGCCGTGGAGGCGATGTTAAAGGCTGGAATAATCCCGATTACAGTCGGCGGCGGGGGGATACCGGTTGCTTTGGCGGGTCCTATCGTTGATAACGGCAAAGAGATTTACAAATGCAATTATGACATGAAATTTGCGAGAAAATACAAACCGGGACAAAAAAATTTAAAAATTTATACCGGCGTAGAGGCTGTTATAGACAAGGACCTTGCCTCTGCCCTGCTTGGCAATATGCTCTTAAAACGGGCTAAAGCCAGAGGTGAAGATATGGAGGTCAGCCTTGCAATATTTACCGGTGAAGATGGGGCGAAACTTAATTATCAGAAGCCGGATCAAATTGACCTGCGCAAGCTCACGGCCAAAGAAGCCGAAGAGCTTTATAACCGCAAACCAAGCCCATTTCCAGCGGGCAGTATGGGGCCAAAAATAAAAGCCGCCATTAAGTTCGTTCAAGACGGCGGACATGTAGCCTGTATCAGCAAGACGGAGTTGTTTGAGAAAACTTTGGCCGGCGCCGCGGGCACCACGATAGTGCCGTAATGCCCTCGCCTCAATGACGGAACTTGGGTCCATCCGGATAAAATCCTCGCGCTTTATGTGAGCTTTTTTGACGAGAAAGACCCGCAGGGCATCGTTTTCGATCAGGCGGAAAATCGTCTTCATACCGTCAAATCAATCATGGCTTTGACGATGGGAGGCCGCCCCTGATTGCCGCTTCGACCTATCTTGACGAATGCCATTTGGTATGGTATCCTTAAAGTAAGGAAATCTTAAAATTATGCAAAAGTTAACAACGGCTACTTTAAGCTCAAAGGCACAAATTACTCTGCCCAAAGATGTCCGCAACATGCTGGGAATCGGGCATCCCGGAGATTTGGTTGGATTTTTGGTTGATCCAGAGGCATGCGTTGTCAAACTAACTAGGGTAGAAGCTGTTCCGGTTGATGAAGAATTTACCGAAGCTGAGTATCGAAAACTTGCTAAACTCTGCAAACAAAAGGGTAAAAAGACTTTTAAAGATGCCGGTGCACTTCTGAGAGAGTTGAAACGGTAGGTTAGGAATTAACCCCCCAAATCTATGCGCTATGCCCGCCATGTCAGTTTTAAGCGTGCTTATAAAAAGTCGTCAAAAGAACGTCAGGAAAATATTGACAAAGCCATTAGAAGCCTTGCCGCGGCATTGGAAAGCGGCCAAGTATCTGTTGGCTTAGGGTTAAAACAGCTTCGTCACGATTTTTGGGAAATTCGAGCCGGTTTGGCAGAAAGGATTATTTTTCATCGGCATCAAGATATCATTGAATTCGTGATTTTCGGTTCCCATGAGGGAGTAAAGCGATTTCTTAAGCGCATTTAATATGTCCGGAGCCGTACGTGGGGGCGTGGAGTTTATGAAAAGAGATACGGAGATTATGAAAGCTCTTGAAAAAGGCCGGCTAAAAAAAGCCAAGAACATGGCGCAAGAAATGCGACGGGACTAGGGGACGTTGCTTATAGAATGACAGATTAAATCTGTCATTCTATAAGCAACGTCCCCTAGTCCCTCTACTGACCTTGACCACAATATATAATTGAATTTAATGGCCGCATTTACCTTATCGAAAAGCAATAAAACGGACATAGCCCAGTACCTGGCAGATTTTAAATTCTATGAGAAACAGGATTTATTCTCTGATGATGCCAAGCTCTCTACACAAATAGAATTTATCCGATTAGACGGCCGGGAATACCCGCAATACATAAATGAATACTGGACATCAAAACAGAGGCAGGCCGATCCTCTCCACGAAATTACTTATCGCGCCTGCTTTAAACCCCAATTGCCGCGATTTTTTATAGAGCTTCTCACGAAAAAAGACGATATCGTTTACGATCCTTTTAGCGGCAGGGGAACCACTGTAATTGAAGCCGCCTTGCTGGGTCGAAATATAATTGCCAATGACGTTAACCCCCTCAGCAAGATTCTTGCTTACCCCAGATTTTTCGTTCCCACGGCGAGAGAGCTGGAGGGGCGGCTGTCTAGAATTTCTATGAATAAAAAGGCAAAGGCGGATATGGACCTATCCATGTTTTATCATCCACAAACAGAGGCCGAGATAGTGTCGCTCAAGAATTATTTACAAGAGAGGAAAGACTCTGGCAAAGAAGATAATCTTGACGCATGGATTCGAATGATTGCAACCAATAGATTAACCGGCCATTCGGTAGGATTCTTTTCTGTTTATACTTTGCCTCCCAACCAAGCTGTCAAACCGGAAAGCCAGGTTAAAATAAACCAAAAAAGAAATCAAAAACCTGAATATAGGAATACTAAAGAGATTATCCTTCGCAAGTTTAATACTTTAACGCAGTTTGTTTCCGAAGAGCTTCGCGCGCGGCTTAAGGTCATCGGTGAAAAAGCTCGATTTTTTTCACAGGATGCCAGGAGCGTTCCGCAGATTCCAAGCCGGTCCGTGCACTTGACAGTAACATCCCCTCCTTTTTTGGATGTGGTGCAATATGCCGATGATAATTGGCTGCGTTGCTGGTTCAACGGAATAGATGCTAAAGAAATTGAAAATAAAATTACGACTTCAAAAACAATCGGCGAGTGGAGCGGCGTTATGGGCGGCGTCTTAAAAGAACTTTATCGTATTACAAAATCAGGCGGCTCGGTTGCTTTCGAAGTGGGTGAAGTCAGAAATGGCCGGCTCAAATTGGATGAGTATATAGTTTCTTTGGGAACTGCCGCAGGATTCAAGTGTCAGGGTATTATTATTAATCGGCAAGAATTTACAAAAACTTCCAATATTTGGGGAATTAAAAATAATGAGAGCGGAACAAATACTAATAGGATTGTATTGTTAAAAAAGGCTTAAGAATGAAAAGCGTGTCCAGCCAAGGCACTCAAGAACAAGAGGTGAAAGTCCACTAATGGCAAAACTGGAAAGCCATATAGCATCCATGACGGGTAACCCCCGAAGCTCATGGAAAAGCCCGCTTCAGGCGGGTAAGCGAAG
>JACQWW010000260.1 GCA_016209025.1 Elusimicrobiota bacterium
TAGACAAAATCCGACGGGCATTCCGTCGCTGATCCTAATCCTGATCCCGTGTTCGCATAGCGGACTTCCATAAAAAAACTATTTTGGTCAAAGCTTAAAATGGTAAGTTGGCCTTCTTTGCGAATCTGACAGCCTTCAACCCAATCAAGGCTAGGGGGGCTGACGGTCCGGCCAACCATTTTTTCGCCAAGAGATCTTTTTAATAGTCTCGTGTATAAGAAACGGGTGCGGGCGTATTCAATGAGAGTCCCTGGCCGGCTATTGACAAGTTCATCTAGGTGTTGCACAAAAGCTTCGCCTACATCTTGATAATGACGAAGTATCGCGCGTGTAATCTCCTGTATCAATTCAGCTATGTCCGCGTCACTTAAGTCAGAATCGGCAAGAAGTTCAAAAAACTCGCCTAACCAAGTAGACATGCTGGTGCAGTGATCAGCAGAATCGTCTGTGCTTTCAAAAGCTATCAATCTGCCTGTTATCGAATCTAAGCCCTTTTTTTTGCAAGCGGTGTCGTGGCCGTAAAAATAACAACCGGGTCGAGTCGGTGCCTGTTGACTTTGTAGATCTTCTGGCGTAAAGCAATACATATCGCAGGTCTCGGGAACAATAAAACACTTTTGTGCCGACTCAGGTTGCTCTTGAGCAAGCGCTCCTGCCAAGCTAACCAAAATTAAGACTGCCGTCCCTATCCCCGAAAAACTTTTTTTCATGGCAATTTCTCCCTTTTCATATTTATAGTTTACCCCCCCCTAATTATTTGTCAAGGGCCATGTTTTTCGGCGACAGCTTCCTTAAACTGAGCCCCTCTCCAAGATTTCGCGATAAAAGCGCCTTTCGAGCACAACTTCCCCAAGTCGTCATTGCGAGGGCCCGAAGGGCCCGTGGCAATCTCATATAAGGGGAACACTTTTTTTGAGATTGCTTCGCCCGCCCTTTCCGTAGAGCTCCAAGGACGCCGGCCAGCCAGGGGCCGGACGATTTCGGCAGAGGCTCGCAATGACAGAATGGGGAAGATCTGCCTTTCGAGCAGGAACTATTGCAGAAGTCGTATGATAATCTAAGTGAAGAAAATTTTAGGTTTTCGATGCGTCAGGTGCGCCGGGGAATTCCATTTCGGGAAAGTTAAATACGTTTGTCCGGCTTGCCAAGGCAATCTTCAGATTATTTACGATTACAAAAATTTAAAAAAGCGGATTTCCCGAAATAGTTTAAAGGCCAATCCAAAACTTGACATTGGACGGTATCTGGACATTCTGCCTCTGTCGGGACGAAATCATTTCCCCCCCATTCCTGTCGGCTGGACCCCTCTTTATTCGGCAAAAAGGCTGGGGGCCAGGGTTGGCCTTTCGCATTTATATTTAAAAGACGACGGCAGAAATCCCAGTGCATCTTTTAAGGACAGGGCCAGTTTCGTGGCCGTTGGCCGGGCTCTTGAAACCGGCGAGAAGGTGATCGCCGGAGCCTCAACCGGCAATGCCGCTTCTTCCACGGCCTGTCTTGCGGCAGGCACGGGATTAGAGACAATTATATATGTGCCAAAATCAGCGCCCCAGGCTAAAATCGCCCAGATTCTCGTTTTTGGGGCCAAGGTCGTCGCGGTTGACGGCACTTATGACCAGGCTTTTGATCTTTGTTTGAAAGAGTGCGAAAAATACGGCTGGTACAACAGAAACACCGGCCACAATCCCTTTACCAGGGAAGGTAAAAAAACCTGCTCTTTCGAAATTGTCGAGCAGATGGGCTGGAAATGTCCTGACACAGTATTTGTCCCGGTGGGTGACGGCAACATCATCAGCGGCATTTGGAAAGGCTTTAAGGATTTTTACGAGCTTGGCTTGATTGACAAGCTCCCCAGGCTTGCTGCTGTTCAAGCTCAAAACAGCGACGCCATAATCAAAGCCTTTGAATCAGGCCGCGAAATCAAGCCGGTCAGCGGTAAAACGATTGCGGATAGCATCTCCGTGAGTTTACCCAGAGACGGCGGCGCGGCGGTGACTGCTCTGAAAGAATCGGGGGGTTTCGGCATTCGGGTGAGCGACAAGGAAATTTTAGAAGCGATCAAGACGATTGCTAGAACGGAAAATGTTTTCGCCGAACCGGCCGGCGCAACGGCCGCGGCTGGGCTTGCCAAAGCCGCAGGTAAAAGGCTGGTCAAAGCCGATGAAAAAATAGTTATTCTGGTAACTGGGAACGGCCTTAAAGATGTGCAAAGTGCCATGAAGGCAATGGAAGGAGAAAAAAAGGCTATGGGGTCTGGTCTGCATTTGTCACTTGTTGGTATTAGCTAAATGGCGGCCATAATTTGTTGTAACAAGTGACAAATGAAGACCTGACCCCATAGCCTTATTGCCCAAGGAGAAAAATATGCAAAGCGTGTCCAGCCAAGGCACTCAAGAACAAGAGGTGAAAGTCCACTAATGGCAAAACTGGAAAGCCATATAGCATCCATGACGGGTAACCCCCGAAGCTCATGGAAAAGCCCGCTTCAGGCGGGTAAGCGAAGA
>JACQWW010000072.1 GCA_016209025.1 Elusimicrobiota bacterium
AAAGGCGGCTGAATAACTAAGGCGAAAAAATGAAAAATTTCTTAACCTTATTCGCCCTATCCGCCTTATCTGCCTTGCCTTCTTGCGTGGCCACCCGGCAGGATGTCGCCGGCCTGGAGGGGCAAATCGCTCAGCTTAACAAAGGCGTAAGCGCCATGGAAAAAAAACAGGCTGAACTCAGCCAGCGCCTCGATGAAATCAAAAAGCCCGTCAACGCGCTTAACTCGAATTTAAACGATACTCAGAACCTGCTCAATAATTTCAATCCCAAGCTTGAGGAAATCCGCTCCCTCATCGAAACATTGCGCAAGGAAACATCCCAGCGGGTGCAGGAAATCGTAAAAAAAATGGGCGATTTTGAACAAAGCGTCGAGGAAAAATTGGCGGCTTTAAAAAAAGCGGTTCCTGCGGCCAAGGGCAAGACCCAAGCCGGGCAAAAGGAAAAAAAAAGCGATAACAGCGAGGCCGGGGATGATTCCCAGGCCGACGTGCCTTTGAAAACTTTTCAAGCGGCTTACAAGGATTTCCTGGCCAAAAGGTGGGATTTGGCTCAAAACGGTTTTGGAAGTTATTTAAAGTCGTATCCTGATGGGAGCCTGGCCGATAAAAGTTTTTTTTATATGGCCCAATGCCTTAGAGAGAAAAAAATGATCCCGGCGGCTCATGACAGCTTAGATAAATTGACGGCCCGTTTTCCCAAAAGCCCTGTGTCACGCGCCGGCATGCTGGAAAAAGCCAAGCTTTTTCTTGATGAATCCAAGACCAGCGAGGCAGAGGGTATGCTGGAGTATCTGGTCGTCACCCATCCGCAAAGCAAAGAAGCCGAGCAAGCCAAAGAATTCTTGAAAACGATACCGCATAAATAAATGAATATAGAATGTGGAATGTAGAATATAGGATGAGGTATTTTTTCTCCTACATTCAACATTCAGCATTCAACATTCTTTCTTTGATTGCCTTAGTCGCCTCATTGGCCTTTGCCGATGACGCCCCGGTAGTGCGCATGGGCATCAGGGAAATCCTCGGCGGGTCACAGGCGGCCAAAGCCAGGCTGGGCATCGTGAATTTTCCGGACCAAACCAACGAGGCGAACCAAGTTCTTGATATCGTCAGGTCGGATTTGAGTTTGATCGGCCTGGTGGAGCTTTATGAAATGAACCAGCAGGAAGCCGCGGGTTTTGCTTCGCCGCGGCTGGAACTGCGCGCGGTTTTGTCCAAAAAAGGGGTTCTTGTCAGCGCCGGTATTTTGGCCGGCAAAGAAATGCTTTTTTCCCGGAATTTCCAGGCGGCGGTTCCCGCCGGGCCTCTTGCGCAGCCGGGGACCGATGAATTGCGGCACGCCGGCCACCGGACCGCGGCCATGGCCTTAAAAGCCTTGACCGGGGAAACGGCATTTTTTACCTCTAAAATCGCTTTTGCCCTGCGCTATAAAAACAAAAAGGAAATCTGGCTTGCCGACTGGGACGGCAAAAACGCGGTCCCGGTTACCCAGTGGTCGAGCATTTCCCTTTTACCGGCCTTCGGCCCGGACGGACGGGAGCTTGCTTTTTCATCCTACCGCGACGGCAATCCTGACCTTTATCTTTATGAGTTGAACGGGAAAACCACCCGTCAGATTTCAACTCATCAAGGTTTGAACACTTCGGCGGCTTTCGATCCTTCAGGCGAGGGATTTGTTTTAACCCTGTCTTTGGGAAGGGATCCTAATCTTTATTTTATTTCCCGGGAAGGCAAGATCATTCGGCGTTTGACGAACACTTACGGTGTTGATACGGCCCCGGTTTTTTCTCCCAACGGCAAAGAATTGGCTTTTACCACGGACAGGTCCGGCAATCCCCAGATTTTCATCATGAACCGCGACGGTTCAAATGCCAGGCGCCTGACTTACGGCTTTTTCTGGGCTGACGAGGCGGACTGGTCGCCGGACGGCACAGCGGTGGCTTTTGCGGCTAAAAAAGCCCGTGACGAAAACTTCCAAATTTTTCTCGGGGACCCCATGGGCATCCGTTTTGTTCAGATAACGAGCGACGGCTCCAACGAGCATCCTGTCTTTTCGCCGGACAGCCGGTTTTTAGCCTACAGCTCCAACCGAAACGGCAAAGGGGAAATTTTTATAAAAGGCTTGACGCCGGAAACAGGCGAAATAAAGATCATCAGTTTTTCAGGAGCCGATTGCCTTGACGCGGCCTGGTCCGCCCCGGAGAAAGAATAAGAGGCAATGGGGTCAGGTCTTCATTTGTCATTTGTTGATAAGAACTAGGGGAGAAGGGGTCAGGTCTTCATTTGTCATTTGTTACAACAATCTGTGGCCACCATTTAGTTCCTATCAACAAATGACAAATGAAGACCTGACCCCATTGCCTCATAATCCAGTAAAATAAAGGCATGCCTACATTTACGTCATCAGATTTCGCCTTAAAATCAATGATCGCTCAAGGCTGGCCGGTCCTTTCCATTCTTTTCATCTGCTCCTTAATTTCCATCGCCGTCATGTGGGACCGGTGGCGCGCCTTCCGCCGGGCCAAAAAAGCCATGCCCGGTTTTTTAAAGCAGATTGCCGCCAGGCTTGAGCGTTTAACCGGGGCCGAGGAAAGGGAGCGGGCGGCGCAAAATGAAATCATGCGCATCGCGGCTCCCCTGGAAAACCGGCTCGCCATTTTGGGCACCATCGCGAGCACCGCGCCCTTTATCGGACTCTTCGGAACAGTGATCGGCATCATCCGGTCGTTCAGGGCGGTTTCGCTGAGCATGAGCGGCGGCCATGCGGTGGTGGCCAACGGCATTGCCGAGGCCCTGATCGCCACAGCCATCGGGCTGGGCGTGGCCATACCGGCCTATGCTGCTTATAATTATTTTAACAGAAGGCTTCAGGTGTTTGAGCAGGACCTGTCTCTGGCCGCTGGCGATTTGATCTATAAGACCCGTTAAATGGTTTCATTGGCTTCGCGCCGCCGTCCGTCGCGGCGGCTCATGACCGACATCAACCTAGTTCCCTTGATTGACGTGGCCTTGGTTCTGGTGATTATTTTCATGGTCATCACGCCCTTTTTACTGCGTTCGCAAATCCAGGTCAACATTCCCAAGTCATCCGGGGCGATCGAGGCCCCCCAGTCGCCGTTTGAAATTACCGTGACCAAAAGCGGCCATATTTTTATCCAAGCGCGCCCGGTCGCCTGGAACGACCTGGAGCGCGAAATGGCCCTGCGCGTCAAGGGCAAATCGGTTCTTATCCAAGCGGATAAGGGCGTGGCTTTGGAAAATATCGTCAAGATCATGGATATGGCCAAACGCCTGAAGGTCGGCAAGCTGGGCATTGCCGCGATTCCTTCAGGGAACTGAAGGCAATGGGGTCAGGTCTTCATTTGTCACTTGTTACAACAAACTGTGGCCGCCATTGAGTTAATACCAACAAGTGACAAATGAAGACCTGACCCCATTGCCGTATAACGTGAGGCTTGAGAAGTGAAACAGGGATTCGTTTTTTCTTTTTTGTTTCACTCGATTGTTGCGGCGGTTTTTGCCTGGCATTTCACCTCGGATGCGCGGGCGGCCAAAAATTTCTACACGGTTGATTTGTCAATCACAGGCGGCAAAATGCTCGGCGGTTCAGACCAGGCTTCCCTTTCCAATATCGTGGTCCCTGATGAAAGCGAGGATTTTTTAAAAACGCCGTCGAAATCGGAAAAACCCAAGCGCGAAGAAAAACCTTCCGGTCCCAGCGCCCCCTTAAAGTCGGTTCCGGGATTGGGCGCCGGCAAAGGCCAGGCTGTCATCGGCATGGGCGGCGGCATGGGAAATTTTCCTTACCCTTTTTATCTTGAGACCATGAGAACTAAAATCGCCATGAATTGGGACGTCAAGTTTTGGCGCGACAACCTTTTGGCCAGGCGCAGTCAAGTAGAATTCGTCATCGCCCGCGACGGGTCCCTCGATTCCTCGAAAATCACCGAGCGCTCAGGCGATTCCCACTACGATTTGACTTGCCTGAGAAGCGTCAATCTGGCCGCTCCCTTTCAGCCCTTCCCCCAGGGATTCGACCAACAAAAGTTAAGAATCCTTTTTGATTTCGAGATTGTTCCTTAACAGACCCTTAATTGCAGAAATTTGTCATTCCCGCTTTCGCGGGAATGACGACCTGAGTAGTTGTGTTATTTTTTAACTTGGAAAGCGGCGAATCGGCCGGCGGCTCAAAGCACCGGCGGCAGCGCGCCTGATAGGTTTCGGTGGCGCCCACGACAACGCGTTCGGTGCTTGGGGCGCCAAGGCGCTGGGAATAATGGGCGTCCTCGCCGCAAATGGTGCAGATGGCGAGATTTTTGGTGGCGGTTTCGGCGCGCGCCATAAGCTGGGCCGTGATTTCAAAAGGCATACCGCGATAATCAAGGTCAAGCCCGGCCGTGATGACGCGGATGCCTTTGTTGGCTAAAAGCTCGCAAATGTCAATTATTCCCGGGTCAAAGAACTGAGCCTCGTCAATGCCCACCACCTGGGTTTCACTCTTAAGCATTTCTAGAATTTGGGATGACGAGCGCACCGGCACGCCTTCGAGCTCGGCGCCGTCATGGCTGACGATCGAGGAGTGTTTATAACGGTCATCAAGGCATGACTTAAAAATCTGGACCTTCTTTTTTGCGATGGCGCAGAGCCTGAGCCGCCGGATAAGCTCGTGGGTTTTACCGGAAAACATGCTTCCCACGATAATTTCTATGGAGCCTTTCTGCATGAGCTTATTTTACCATTCTGTCCGTCTGCTAGACTCAATCCTTAACTTAACCGTTTCTTTCGCCGGGTATAGGGTAAAATAATTCGGTGAAAAAGAAACTACCCCTTCACAATAAGATATTTATAGGATTGGCTCTGGGCGCCTTTTTTGGATTACTGTGCCGCCGGCTGATGCCGGAAAGCGCGGCTCTTGACTGGATCGTCGGCAATCTAGCCAAGCCTGCCGGCAGTATATTCCTGAGACTGGTATTTATGGCGGTTGTTCCTTTAATCGTGTCCGCTTTGACGCTCGGGGTGCTGGAAATCGGGGATGTCGGGAAAATAGGCCGCATCGGGATTAAAACCCTTTTATTGACGTTGGCGTTGTCGTCTATCGCGGTTTTGATAGGCATCGGGGGAGTCAACCTCGTCAAACCGGGGGCAGGGCTTTCTTATGAGAACCGCTTAAAACTTCTGGAATCCCTGCCCGGCCAAAGCCTGGTGCAATCCGCGGTAGAAAACGCCCAAAAGGCGAAATCCTTGTCGGAAACCATTGTTAATTTTATTCCCAGAAATCCCCTGGAACAAGCCGTCAACGCTTTTGAGGGAGGCTTGATTCCTTTGATGGTGTTCGCTTTGCTTTTAGGAACCGCCATGTCAGCCGCGGGCCCGGCGCGGGTGGAGCCGTTGAAACGGCTTATGGAAGCTGTCATGGCCGTGATGCTTAAATTGATAGATTTCGCCATGATGCTCGCTCCCATCGGGGTTGCCGGCCTGATATTCTCGGTGACGGCAACGGTCGGAATGGATGCCCTTAAGCTGTTAATGAAATATTTTTTTCTGGTCTTAGCCGCCTTGGCGCTCCATTTTTCCCTGACTTATTCGGCGGCTATCGCTTTTATCGCCCGGCGAAGCCCGCTTTCGTTCTTCAAGGATATTTCCGAAGTTATTGTGACGGCTTTTGCCACCAGTTCCAGCAACGCCACTCTTCCAGTGGCCCTTAAAGTCTCCCAGGATAGGCTTGGCCTGCCGCGTGAAATCGGAAATTTTGTTCTAACCATCGGGGCCACGGCCAATCAAAACGGAACCGCGCTTTATGAAGGAATAACCGTATTGTTTTTAGCCCAATTTTTCGGAGTTGATTTGACTTTATCCCAGCAGACGACGGTGGTCGTCATGTCTGTTATGGCCGGAGTGGGCACAGCCGGGGTGCCCGGCGGGTCACTGCCTCTGATCGTCGCGGTGCTTCAAAGCGTCGGCATTCCGGCCGAAGGCATAGGGATCATTTTGGGAGTGGACCGGATTTTAGACATGTGCCGGACCGTGGTCAATGTCAGCGGAGACCTAGCCATCGCCGCATGCGTGGCCGCTTGGGAAAATAGAAAGACTTAAGGGACACGCCTGGCAGAACGGCTTATTTTTCAAACAATTTTTTTTAGCCAGTTCAACGAAAAGGGCATGAAACTCCTGATAAAGACGAATGTCTTTAGGCAGTCTTTCTTCAAAAAAGAGCCTGATGTCGTCGTATCCGGCATTTTTGAACGGCCAGCCCAGCCGCTCTCCGATTCGCCGCGTGTATGCGTCAACCACGAAAACCGGCTTGTCCAATGCATAAAGCAGAATCGAGTCCGCTGTTTCCGGCCCCACGCCCCATAAGGAAAGCAGTTTATCGCGCAGCTGCGGCAAGGGTTCGTTTTTAAGATTCAGAATATTACCGCCGGCCCCGCGCTCGATAAAGCGCGCCAAAATTTTGAGCTTTTTGGCTTTTTGTTTGAAATAACCGCTTGTGCGGATATAAGCCTGAAGCCTTAAGCTTGAAGCCTGAAGTATCCTTCGGGGAGACATTAGATTTTTTTTATGGAGTTCAATCAGCGCTTTTTCAACGTTCGGCCAGGCCGTGTTTTGCGTTAAGATCGCTCCGACCGCAATCTCAAATGCCTGTTTCGGCGTCAATTTCGGAAACCGGCCAGGATGATATCGCGGCTTTGAGTCTTTATGGTTTCTTGCCCCTGACCCCTGACCCCCATCCCCTTGCGTTATCGGCCACCACCCCTGCGGCCCGAAGCGCGTCGAGAGGCGGCAGTAAGTGGCCAATAGGGTCAGGTCTTCATCCCGCCTA
>JACQWW010000261.1 GCA_016209025.1 Elusimicrobiota bacterium
CTTCACGTCCAGTTTGATGAAGGGGGATCTGAAAACATGTCTCCTTCATTGAAATTGAAAACGAAATAGGAGGAGAAAATGCGTCAGAACTCTACTCGACAAAGGATGTCTTTACAGGACAGGGTTCAGTTATAATCTTGGAGAAGGTAACTATGTCGGATAATCTGCCAGACAAGAATCAAATTTTCGATGCGATCAGGAAGTGTGCAGAGCAACTTAGGCACCCACCGTCACGGCGTGAGTTCCAGACGAACGCAGGCATATCTGAATACTACATTCTCCGCCACTTCCAAAGTTGGCGCGAAGCTATTCGGACGGCAGGTTTGCAGGTAGAGGCTACTAACGTTAGACTAGATGACGGCACTTTGTTGCAGGACTGGGGTAAACTTGTCCGGAAGATACGGTAAATTCCAACGCGCCACCAATACAGACGCGAAGGAACTTTCAGCGTAAAGCAGGGGACGTTGTTTAAAGATTTAAAGATCAGACACAAGGACAGTTCTAAATCGCTAGAAAACATAGCCTGAATTCTTATGAATCGGGGGACACAATATATGATTAATAAGAATTTTTATGGAAATGGAAAATAAGTGTCCCACAGTATTATAAAAAGGAGATTTTGGGCATACTGGCAAACACGACCAAATGAAGAAGAATCAGATTTCCCAAACCATTACCCTGCGGCCTAAAGGCAAAGAGATAGATAGCCTTATCGGGGACATCCGTACCTTAATCAACTCCGCCAGAGGCCGCGTGGCGCAAACCGTTAATGCGGGATTGGTTTCTCTTTACTGGAGCATTGGCGATCGCATCCGCCGGGATCTTCTTGGCGAAAAGCGTGCGGAATATGGGACCAAGATTGTGCACACGCTGTCAGCACAATTGACCCGCGAATACGGACAGGGATTCACCACGCGCAATTTGTTCAACATGATCCGTTTCGCCGAAGTGTTCCCCGATGTCAAGATTGTGCACGCGCTGTGTGCACAATTGAGCTGGAGCCATTTCCGGCTTATCATTTATCTTAAAGATGAGCTTCAGCGTAATTTTTATGCGGAAATGTGCCGTATTGAAAAGTGGGGCGTACGTACGCTGGAAAAAAAGATTGGCGGAATGCTTTATGAGCGGACGGCACTGTCAAGAAAGCCCACAAAACTTGCGGCCATAGAACTCAAGAAGCTTCGGGATGAAGATAGGCTCACGTCGGATCTAATCTTCCGTGACCCTTATTTCTTAGACTTTCTCGGCCTCAAGGGAGCCTTCCAGGAAAAGGACGTTGAGTCTGCCATTCTGCGGGAGATGGAGGCTTTTATTCTTGAGCTGGGGGTTGGATTCACATTTGTCGCCCGCCAAAAGCGCATGCAGATCGGCCCTGATGATTTTTATTTAGACCTGCTCTTTTTTCACCGCAAACTCCAGCGTTTGGTGGCCATTGAGCTTAAGCTGGATAAATTTAAGCCGGAATTCAAAGGGCAGATGGAGCTCTATTTAAGATGGCTAGACAAGCACGAGCGCCAACCGAACGAGGAAACGCCCATCGGTCTAATTCTCTGTGCCGGGAAGTCAGATGAGCAGGTTGAGCTTTTGGAGTTAGGTAAAAGCGGTATTCGCGTGGCTGAGTATATGACCGAGCTTCCGCCGCGCAAGGTGCTTGAGAAAAAGCTTCACGATGCCATCCGCCTTGCCCGCGAACGATTGGCTGTCAGTCAAAAGCAGATCGAAAGGAAAAGATTTTGAAAATGAAACATGTAAGAAGTATACGAGGAGGACTGTGATGGAGACAAAAAAATTCTTAGATTTTATGGACAAAGTCAAGGTCTATGACCTGACGCAGAGGCTGAGCATCCACACGCCGCCGTGGCCGAGCTATATGCCGCTGGGGATTCAGTATTTCAAAAGAATTGCGGGCGCGCACATGGGGCAAGGCGCCAATGGACAGATTCTGACTACCAGCAACCACGTGGGAACCCACATAGACGGCGAGATTCATTTTCACGCCAGCGGCAGGTCCATTGGAAACGTTCCCATAGAAGAATGGATCGGCCCCGGAGTGGTGGTTGACATTTCCGCCGAAGTGGAGGACTATGATCTTTATTCCCCGAAAATGATCACAAGCAAAGTTGAGGTTAAAAAAGGCGACATTTTGATCATCAACACCGGCTACCATAAGTACGCGTGGGACCAAAAAGGCTCCGACGAGGTCAGGTATTTCGTTAAACATCCGGGCCCGGACCCGCAGTTCCATAAATGGGCGCTGGATATGAAATTAAAATGGATCGGGGTTGATTGCGGCAGTGCGGACCACCCGATGAATACCATCATCCGCAACTGGCATCCGGCGCGTTTTACGGAAGCCGAGAACAAACTCGTCGTCAAATACGGTAAAAAGTGGGATGAAATGTTTCCGCAGGAAGAATATTACCAGGTCATGCACTTGAAACTGTTTCCCAAGAAATTGGTGCACGCGGAAAATATCGGGGGGGACATTGACAAAATTTCCAACCAGCGCGTCTGGATCGGCTGTTTTCCGTTGCGGGGGATCGAGCTTGAATCGTCAATGTGCCGCATCGTGGCAATGTTGCCGCCTAAAAATTAAGGGGTGTAAATATGCCGATCGCGCTTGAATTTGAATATCACAAACCAAGAACTCTTAAAGAGGCGCTTGGTCTTCGCGCCAAAATTAAAGGCTCCAGCGTGCTGGCCGGCGGAACCGATCTTGTAAATTGGCTCAAAGAAGACCTTGTCAAACCGGCGGCTCTGATTGACATTAAGGCCATCAAAGAATTAAAGCATCTGGAAGTTTCTAAAGACAGCCTTTTTATCGGTTCCAACGTGACTTTCGAAGAACTGATCGAGTCTAAAGTTATCAGGGAAAAATATCCCCTGATTTTTGAGATGTCCAAAACAGTGGCCTCGGTTGCCGTTAGAAACCGCGCCACTATAGCGGGAAATATTTGTTCGGCTGTGCCAAGCTGCGACGCCGGAGCTGTGCTGATGGTTTACGGTGACGTCGGTGTTATCGCGGTTTCCAGCACGCTGGGACCCTCTGGGTCCCCGGCTGGTACCCGCAGCTCTCGGCCAGGGTCTCCGGCCCAGACTCCGCCCCAGAAGCTCTGCGAAGCGGGGGTGGAGGGTGCCAGCGCAGGCGAAAGAAAAATTGCCATTAAAGACTGGTTTGCAGGTCCAAAAAAAACATCCTTAAAGAGCGACGAGATCGTAAAGGGTGTTTTAATCAGTAATGTGGATAAAAAACATGGGAGCGCTTACACAAAGCTCGGAAGATACAAGGGCGAGGACCTGGCGCAGGCAAGCGTGGCGGCTTATGTTTCATCGGACGGTTTATGGCGGATCGCCTGCGGAGCCGTGGCTCCAACGCCGGTGAGGACGCCGAAGACAGAAGCGATTTTGAAAGGCAAAGCTAATGACCCCAAAGCGATCGAGGCGGCCAAGAAACAGATCGTTGAGGAAATTGCCCCGATCAGCGATATTCGCGCCAGCAAAGAATACCGCTCGCATATGATAGCCGTCATGCTCGAAAGGGCGGTTGCGGCGGCCTCATCGAGACTGGCCGGCAAAGGTCCGGAATATGGAACCAGCTTTCTGTGATTGAAAAGCAGTTCGATTTTGTGTTTGTCATTCCGGCGAAAGCGGCCAGGGCCTCTGGTCCAAACTCCGTCCCCGAAGCTCTGCGGAGCGGGGCCGGAATCCAGATAAAGAACTGGACACCGGCTTACGCCGGTGTGACGAAAAATTAGGAGCGGAGTATGCAAAGCGTGTCCAGCCAAGGCACTCAAGAACAAGAGGTGAAAGTCCACTAATGGCAAAACTGGAAAGCCATATAGCATCCATGACGGGTAACCCCCGAAGCTCATGGAAAAGCCCGCTTCAGGCGGGTAAGCGAAGA
>JACQWW010000262.1 GCA_016209025.1 Elusimicrobiota bacterium
GATGAAGGCGACATCCTTATCGCCGAGAAAGCGGCCCTGAATTTGGCGCTGGCTATCCATACGCCAATTAAGCTAGCAAATGGAATTCAGTTAGTCCAGAGGGAAGTTTAGACGTCCTGAGGGACCTGGGCAGTTACGAAAAGTTAGTTAATTAGTTAAGAACGTCCCTATCTTCCCCTTCCCTATCTTCCCCCTATCTTCCCTCTCTTGGGCAGGCTGAAGTGGGTTTTGAAAAAATAAGGGGATTCCCATAAAATAGTATTTAGATTGCAATTTTTGACATTTAGTGTCATAATATGTAATAGATATGATCAAAAAGTCGAATATTTCAGTCAAAAATTTTATTGATGAATTTTTAAGCGCGGGGCGCTATATTTTTACCAAGGCGGAGGCGCTAAAGCGTCTCGGCCGTCCCTGGACAGCGGTTTACGCCGCTTTGCGCCGTCTGGCAAAGTCAGGGCGGCTTGTTGCGCCCAAATCGGGCTTTTATGTCATCGTGGACGTCCAACACAGGGCTTCCGGCACACTGCCGCCCGAATGGTTTATTCATGATCTTATGGGGTATTTGAAAAAACCATACTACGCAGGATTGTTGTCCGCTGCCCAATTTTACGGCGCCGCCCATCACCGTCCCCAGGAGTTTCAAGTTATCGTGCCCAGGAGAACAATCAGGCCTATCCGGGCCGGCAATNNAATGTTTTTATACATTTGTTCGGCAAAGGCACTTTCGACCGTTCGCGCACACAAGAAGCTAAAACGCCGACCGGAACCATGCTGGTCTCTACGCCTGAAACCACGGCCTGGGATTTGGTCCGCTATCCGAGAGCCGGCGGCGGGCTCGATAATATTGTCACGGTTTTTGCCGAACTAGCCGAGCGCCTTGATTCAAAAAAGCTTTTGGAGACTGTTGTCCGGCACAAGGAAATCTTCGTCGCCCAGCGCTTGGGTTTCATCCTGGAACTTATCGGACGCGAAGATTTGACTCAAGGATTGGCGGAGTTTGTCCGAAAAGCGCCCGTGCGGTTGCTGGACCCTTCCCAGCCAAGGCTTAAAAAGTCCGTGGCGCGCAAATGGCGGCTTGCCGTCAACGTGAATCTTAAGGCCGAGGCGTGATTCCCCAGGCTTACATCACTCATTGGCGCAACACTGCCCCATGGCCCCAAGATGCCCAGGTGGAGCAGGATCTTATTCTTTCAAGAGCTCTTGTTGAGATTTATCGCCAGAGCGCCTTGTCCGGCGACTTGATTCTTCGCGGCGGAACAGCCTTGCACAAACTTTATCTGGCCCCTGCCCGGCGCTACTCCGAGGATATTGACCTGGTGCAGAGAACCGGCGGGCCCATCGGACCCATCCTCGATGCCATCCGGCAGCGCCTTGACGCTTTTTTAGGAGAACCGCGCCGCGAAAACAATCCTGATAACGTAACTTTGCGCTACCGCGTTGAATCGGAAATTCCTCCCGTCATTCCCATCAGGCTTAAAATCGAAATCAACACGCGTGAGCATTTTTTCGTGTTTAACGCCGTAACACGCGATTTCAGCGTCCAATCGCCTTGGTTTAAAGGCGATGCCAAAGTGGCTGTTTATGCGTTGGAAGAATTATTGGCGACCAAACTGCGCGCTTTATTTCAACGTCGCAAGGGCCGCGATCTTTATGATTTATGGATCGGCCTCGAACGGCCGGACATTGATCCGGCCAGGATTGTCAAAGCCTTTCTTAAGTATCTTGAGGCCGAAGGAACCAAAATAAGCCGCAGGGCCTTTGAAAAGAATCTTGAAGAAAAAATTTCCAACAGAAGTTTTGCCGACGATTTACGTCCACTCTTAATACCGGCGGCCGTTTATGATATTAAAGAAGCGGCTGAAAAGATAAAAGAACGGTTGTTGAGCCGTTTGCTTTAAACGTAGAAAATCAAAACCCCCCGCCCTTCGGGCGGGGGGTTGAAGCTGTTCTAAGATTGGCTGGTTGGTTTTATTGCGATGTATCTTCGCTGTTTGATGCCGGGGGCGATTCGGTTGATCTTGATTCATCATCCTCTATGGCGAGATTTACGGCTTCTTCGAGATTTGAAAGCTGTTGTTTAGCTCTATTGAAGAGGGTGGCAACCCTGTTCGCCGAGGGGTTGTTGCCGCTGGCGGGATTCAGGGCTTGCGAGACAGCTCGTAATTTCTGGAATGCTTTTTGGATTTTTTTCCATGAGCCTGGTTTGGCATATATATAATCCCGGCCGGCGCCGCTATACTCGCTGTCCAGTCCTGAAGTCTGATTTGGCAGTCGGCAACGCTTCTTATTCCCACGGTTATTCCGTGAACCCTGATCATGGCATATCCGTCACCCGTGATCGGTATAACCGACTCTAAGGCTGATAACATGCCGGCGCTTGCCGCGGCTATGGCGGCAGTTAATCCGACAAACAAGATTTTTTTCATCGCATCCTCCTTTTTCCCAATCTTCAAATTTCTCTCCTCGTGTTCTACATTATACAAGGCGATTTATTCACGTCTTAATCGCCGGTTTCCTCTTCGCTTTCTTGCGCCTGGCCGGCTAGAGGACCGAAAAGTTCGTCATGGGCTTGAATGAAGGCGTCCCATTTGCTGACCGGTATGGCGCATCGTCTTTTGCTCATTTTAATTAAAAGACTTTTTACGTGGGCGCATGGCAAATGAGTGGCCATGAAGAACTCATTGAGCGCTGTCAGGCCGACAGGGTCACCCTCGGATACAAAGCTTTCCGGTTCCACGCTTTCGATGACCGGGCCGCACTTGGCTTTTAAGTGGTCGGCGTATTCCGTTAACAGAGGATTCGGGTTAGACGGTGATCCCGTAAAAAGACGCCGGTTGGCAGCTACGGATTGGCCGTCCTCTACCCGCAGACATCTGAGAGTGCCCCGGCTATTGACCAAAGAGTTGCTCATCTGTTTTAGCAAGCTCCTGACTTCATCGAGCGTAAGATTAGTCTGAGCCTCGCCGGCTGTCACGACCATGGCATCATCCGCTTTGACAGAGGCCGAGCCTCCCATCAAAAGCATCGTTGTCATGGCTATCGCATATTTACTTTTCATCTTAGTCTCCTTTTTCCCAACCTTTCAGCCTTCTCCCTCCATTGGTAAGTTTAGGGGATATTTTTGAAAATGCAAGAGGCAATTTTCATCTTGGCGGAGGGGGCGGGGTGAGGTCCGGGTAGAACTTTCCCTTGTTGGATTTTTTGGATTTTCCCGATGATTTAGTTTTGTTTTTTCCGCCGGAAGAATCATCCTCTTCCCACGGGCTGACCTCGGTCGGCGAAGTGGCCGCGCCGTCGAAAGAGCCTTGGCCGGAGGATTTGCTGCCGAAGACGCTGTTTAATTTTCCCGTGGCCCCTTCGGTCCGACCCTGTTTCAAAGAACCTCCGACGCCTGACTCGGCTTTCTGAACGCTTTTTTTACGAAGCGCGGATTTTTCCGTTTTAAGATTTTCAAACAGTTTGCTTAGTTTTTGTATGGCCGCCATAGCCTCATCTTCTGAATCGCGGGCCGCGGTCCAAGCGGACATGGCTGAAGCGAATTCATTGTAGTCGCCGTCATAAATGATTTTGGTCTCGGCCATGATCCAGTTGTCAAGGCGGTTTTCCATGCTTTCGCAGATGTTTAAGGCCGGGGAGCCGTCTTCGATTTCGGAGCATTTGAGGCTCGTTTGCAATGACCCGAGCCGCTGCGTGTCGAATATTTCATATTCGGCCAAGGCGGCTTTGGCCGCAGGATGATCTTCCTCTTGTTTGGCGCCGGCCGCCCAGAGAGAGGCCCCGGCTAGTAAAATAAACAAACCGATTTTTTTTCTCATTACAGCATTCTGTTGCCTACCTTTATTATTTAACAGAAAGACGGAAAAAATGCAAGTCGCAGAAATTCCCCGATCTAGTTTTTTCCCTCTCCCCTTGTGGGAGAGGGATGGGGTGAGGGGACACTCTCGATGGGCTTTTATCACCCCCACCCTGCCCTCCCCCCCGCTCCGCAGAGCTTCGGGGACGGAGTTGGGGCCAGAAGCCCTGGCCGCCATCGAGGGGGAGGGAAAATCGTTGTTTGGGGAAGTTTTGCGCATAAGATGCACGAAGCGGAAAATGACAAAATGAAATGGATGGATACTATCGCGGGATTAATTATGCCGGCTTTTCGGTTCGGGGTTCATGATTCCAAGGAAGCGGAAAAATTGGCCCAAGCCGGGGTGGCCGGGTTTTGTCTTTATGGCGGCACGGCGCGAGAGGTTTGGAGTTTGACAAATCGTTTGCGGCAGATTGCCGGGCGCGGGCTGCTTTTTGCTTCTGATTTTGAAAACGGGGCCGGCAGTCAGATTAAAGACGCGGTGGAGCTGCCGTCGAATATGGCGGTCGGCATGGGGAGCGAAGGAGCGATAGAGCGAAGGAGCGATAGAGCGAAGGAGCGAGGGCTAAGCGGAGAAGCGGGGAGGTGCAGGGAAGGGGCGGCAACAAATGCTTATTTGAAAGGTTGGGTGACGGGGAGGCAGGCGAGATTTTTGGGGATTAACTGGGTATTTGCTCCGGTGGCCGATTTATATGTCAGGCCGGATAATCCTATTGTGAGCATCCGGTCGTTTGGGGCGGATCCGGAGAAAGTTGCAAAACTGGCCGGGGAGTTTTTGAGAGGACTCAATGAGGAGGGGATCGCCGGTTGTTTGAAGCATTTTCCGGGGCATGGGGATACGGCTGTTGATTCGCATTTAGAATTGGCAAAAATTGAGCGGTCGTTGAAAACTTTAATGGCCGAGGATTTGGTTCCATATAAAAGAATCACCCCCACCCTCTCCCTCCCCCATCGAGGGGGAGGGTTGGGCGGGGGGGTGATGACGGCGCACCTTGTTTTAAAGGAGGTTGACTTAAGGCCGGCCTCGCTTTCGCAGAAATGGGTGAACGGCATTTTACGCGGCAGGCTTGGTTTTCAAGGCTTAGTGGTCACCGATGCCTTGATGATGGGCGCGATTCAAAAAAATTTCAGCGAAGAGGAAGCCCTGCTTTTGGCCATGCGGGCGGGCAATGATTTGCTGCTTTATCCGCCTGATCCCTGGGCGGCGATAAAGATTGTAAAGCGGTTGTCGGACAAAGGAATGCTTGATCAAAAACAAATAGCTCAGAGTTTTAAACGAATTCGTGTTTTTAACGATCAGCGTTCAGCAATCTATGTTTCACGTTTTACGTCTCACGTCTCACGTTTTACGAAAAAATGGCAATGCCTTGAAAAAGAAAACTTTAAAATTTCCTGTTGGCTGGCCAGCGATGGGATCGAATGGGTTAACAAACCTTCCCCCCTTGTGGGGGAAGGCGGGGATGGGGGGTTCTTGTCGGAGGAATTACCCCCCACCTCAGTCCTCCCCCACAAGGGGGGAGGAAAGCGGGAAGAATTTAAAAGTTTTTTTCGAGGATTTTTTTGGCGAGGGCGCGCAGGCGTTCGCTGGGTGATTGGCCGGCAATGGCTTTCAAAGCCGGACGCACCGCCTGGTTTTTGGATTCCTCTAAAACTTCAAGGGCTCCGGCTTTCACTTCGTCATTAAAAGGAGCATCACCTAGAACAAAGTCTTTTATGAATTGGGCGCCTTCTTTTGAATTTTTTATAACCTCATTATTGGCAAGCCGGGCAAAAATACCCACGGCAATTTCATTGTTGGCGCCGCAGTCGGTAATGACACGTTTTAATTGCGCCAAAACAGAAACACGGCGGACCATCCCGTAAGCTAAAAGAGCGGCCCGGCGGAAAGGATATCCTCTGACGCCATGACGGCTTAAGGCTTCGGCAATTGTTTTGACGGCCGCCGGGTTGGAAAATGCGGCGATTCCGCTTATGGCCGCTGAAAATAAATCAAGCCCAAGACGTTTGTCCTTCAATAAATCCACAAGATACCGGCGGCCGGCCGGATAAGCCATCTTGCCCAAAAGCATCATGGCGCGAGAACGGACCAGGATAGCGCCGATAACATCGGGCCATGGGGTCAGGTCTTCGGACAAATGAAGACCTGACCCCATGGCCGTGGCGAGAATGGCCGGGGCTAAATCATTGGGATAACGGTTCCATTTGGCGTCAATTAGTTTTTCTAAGCAAGCTGAACGCACATAAGGTGAAGGGTCAGATTCCAGCGATTGGATAAGCGTCTTTTTCGCCAAAGGCGCAAGGGGTTTGAGAACTTTTACTTGGCGGTCAACCCATGATCCTAAAAGCTCAAACAGGGCCGCTATTCTGGAAATTGGTTCAGGGTCATTTAAAGCCTGCCTGGCCCACCGTTTTTGCCTGGCGCCGGCCCTTTTGATTTTAACCAAAGCGGCGAATTTTGGATTCCAGGTTGACCAATCGGGGCAATCAGGAAGCCTGAGCTCGACTCTTAATTTTTTTGTTTTGACATGGATTGTTTTTTCAAGATGAAACTCCGGCCCTTCAAGCCGATGAAAAACAACGGGCAGTTTAAAATCAAAAATCGTGTTTTCTTTCTTATGGTTAGGCTGTTGAACAATCTCTATAACCATCTTTTTATTTTTCTGATTCCAGGACTCTTTAACCATTATCACCGGATAACCGCGCGACAAAAGCCAGCTCTTGGTGAAATTCGATAGATTCGTCCCAGAAACGGTTTCCATGGCCCGGATGAAATCTTCATGCGTGGCATTGCCGAAGGCATGGCGGTTAAGGTAATCGCTGACGCCTTTTTTGAACGCATTGCTCCCGATGTAAAATTCCAACATCCGCAGAACCTGTTCGCCCTTAATATAGTTCGTGCTGTCAAATGCGTCGTTAGGAGTGGGAAGAACTTTAGAAACGATGGGGTGGCTTCTGGGGCCGTCTTCTTGGCGGAAATAATTCTCCCACAAAGCCATGATCGTCTCGACCAACGAAAAATCGCTTTTGAAAAAATCCTGCATGGCGAGCGTTTCCATGTATGAAGCAAATGCCTCGTTCAACCACAAATCATCCCACCATTTCATGGTGACATAGTTGCCGAACCATTGATGGGACAGCTCGTGGGACACGACACAGGCTATGCGCAATTTGGCAAGCTCGCTCGAAGGATCATCCAAGGTCATAGCCGATTCGCGCATTGACGAGAGCGTGGTGTTTTCCATGCCGCCCCAAAGAAATCCAGGAATGCCGACCATCCCATAGCGCTCCCACGGATAAGGAATGCCGTAGAATTTCTTAAAAAATTTCATGGAATGCTTCATCGCCTCAAGGGCAAAGCGGGCCCTCGGCTGTCTGCCCTGGGCCGTAAAGATGCAAAGCCTAATGCCTTCTGACGAACCGCGCAAAACCCCGAACTCCCCGATAGCGGCATTAACCAGATAAGCGCTGTGTGGTTTTGACATGGCCCAATGAACGCGCCGCCGACGGCATCCGTCAAGCGTTACAAGCCGGTCCGAAACTTTAAGCCCGTTGGAAAGAACCGAATAGCGGGGATCAACTTCTATGATGATCTCGGTAACGGCTTTGTCATAAGGCTCATCATTGCAGGGAAAAAATTTTCGCGCCGATATGGCTTCAAAATGCGTGAAATAAAGCGGCAAGCGGCCGGCGTCGTCGGGATCGTTGACCCTGAAAAACCCCTCATGCCCGAGGCCGGCTTGGCCGCTATAAGCGATTTCGAGGATTAGTTCCCGCGCAGCCGGTTGGGCATCGGGCAAGACGATCGTCAAAAGGCCGGATGCTTCGTCAACTCGAAACGCAAGCTCTATGGGGACGTTGCTCAGTTTCTCAATTTTCCTTGAAAATTGAGAAACTGAGCAACGTCCCCTAACTTTATTGATTTTAAGCCCGACAGAGTCCAACTCTATCATCGTTGCGGGCCCGAGGCAAACCAAACGGACCGCCACCGTGTTTTCAAAACGACCTGAATCGGCGTCAAGCCGCATGGTTATGGCGTAATGCCTGACGTGGTAGGGACGATTTTTGGGCAAAAAAGCCGCGGAGACCGGCCTTTTAATTGATGTATCCCCAGGTATGGAGGAGATCCCCGTCTCTATTCCAGCGCTCGCCGATATCGGTCCGGTAAAACATATTGGGAACAATAATGTTCTTGAGCCGGCCATAGACCTCTTTTCTGGCATCTTCCATGGTTGGACCGGAACCGGTTACCACCATCACATAACCCGAAGTTCCGCATAACCGCCAAACATCACCGACCGCCTTAACGTCTCCAGGCCAGATGCCCTCTTTAACCGGCCTTTTAAAAATCACGATGGAACCGTCCGAGTATTTATTAAAAACCTTGACATCCTCAAAAGGAAAGGGCGGCACAGCAACCACCACTCCAATCTGAAATCCCTTCTTCACCTTTAAAGAATAATCTTGCCGGTTGGCCAAAGCGCGCAGAAACTCTCCCATGGGACTCGAAATGCCCTCCATCTGGATACTCAGGGTGGGAATCCCGAAGCGCGAGGTGCACTCCAAAGGATAGACCCCCCGGCCGTTAACGATGCAGTTGATGTCAAAATAACCGGCATAGCCGGCGGCCGCCAAACGGTTTTTCATTTTAAGCAGAGTCTCTTCAAAAAGCTTGCTTTGTTCGCACCAAAACATCGAGGTTCCCATCTCGCCTGTCGTCGGCCCTATATCGCCGTTAAACAGGCGCTTATGCTCAAAATTGATGCATACAGGCCGGACAAAATCCGCGCCGTTAAAATAAGCGCCGACCGCCACCTCAACCCCGGAGACAAATTTCTGAATCTGGAAGCTTTTGATTTTATCCGGCCAGCCGCGTTTATAATGCTCCAGAATGGTGATAATGTCGAGCCCATCCTCTTCCTGGCCTATGAAAGAAAGCACTTTCTCGCTTTGGGCGCTCCCATCAGGCTTGACAACATAACGCTGGGGATTTTCCCGGACAAAACGGATGGCGTCGTCAAAGGTCATAAAATTCCAGGAAGGCAGCGACAGCAGGCCCGCCGCCTTCATTTCCTGTTGGCCGAATTCGCGATCCATCTCAAGGCGGTCCATATATGGACTGCCGCCGATCACGGCCTTGCCCTCCTTGCGAAGCGCCTGGGCCAACTCGCCGAAGTCGGAATCATCAAAGACGATAACATCCGCCCATTCTTTAAAATCCTGCCAGCGCTCGGCCTTGTCAATTAAACCGTCCGCCACATCTTTTTCCAGTTTATCGTCAATATGGTAACGAACTTCATGGCCTTCTTTTTTAAGCTGAAGGCACAGGTCTCCGATACAGCCCTTACGCGAAACGCAAAGAAACTTCGTCATAAAATCATTCTGCCAAATTTTGGAAAGAAGGACTTCTGCTTAAACGATATTTAAGGAGCGGCCGATTTTGTAAAAGGCTTTAAGCGCCGTCTCAAGGTCAGCAATTTTATGCTCGCTGGTCACGATGGTGCGGACCCGCTCTTTGCCTTGGGCAACCGTGGGATAGGTTATGGAAAGGGCAAAAACGCCTTCTTCGAAAAGCTTTTCTTCCAAGGCTCTGGCTTTGACGGTGCTGCCGACTATGACCGGAGTGATCGGGGTCTCGGACATACCGGTGTCGAATTTCATTTTTTTGAGCTCTTCCTTGAAAAAACGGGCATTGTCCCAAAGACGCTTGATTCTTTCGGGTTCGGTTTCCAAAACCTCGATCGCGGCCAAACAGGTCGCGGCCACGCTCGGCGGATGCGAACTTGAAAATAGAAACGGCCTGGCCTTGTGAAAAAGAAACTCCTGCAAGTCCCTGGGACCGGCCGCATAGCCGCCGATCGAGGCTATCGCCTTGGAAAGGGTGCCGATTTGGATGGGAATTTTATCAGTCAAATTGAAATGCGAAGGCGTGCCCCGGCCATTGGGACCCATGACTCCGGAAGCATGGGCGTCATCAACCATAACCACTGCGTCGTAATGCTCGGCTAATTTTTGGATTTCCGGAAATGGCGCGGTAAATGGAAATT
>JACQWW010000243.1 GCA_016209025.1 Elusimicrobiota bacterium
ATGTTTCAACGTGTATTTAGTCCGTTAAAGCTGACACAAGCGGCTCTCTGCCGTTTCGATGTCTTCACGAGAAAGCTCCCACTTCTTTTTCTTGATATACCGCAGTAAAACCAGTATGGGCAACCCATCGGGCGCATGGTCTAGGGCATAGCCGAACTCGACTTCTTTCTCATATTCCCTTTTGACCGGACTGACCGCGGCTGAAAGCGGCTTAAAGTAGACCACATGAAACTTCAACAGCGGCCTTGGGTCTGACATATAAAGATTATACCCAATTGGATATATTGTCAAGAGCCAATATTTTTTGATCTAGTGGCATATTCATCCTCTCAACGGCCAAACCCCTTCGAAAGGAATAGGGGTCGAGGAATAGGGGTCCCTTTTCTTTCAAGCCGCCATTATCCGTTAGATGACCGTCCCCTTTGAGCTATTTGCCATAATGCTATCAAACAGCTATGGCAAAAAAAATTTCCCAAGACGAGCAAGACGTTATTCCTTATAAGACTCTGCTTCGCCTGCTTTATCGTTATCGGGTCCGCTATTTGGTAGCCGGCGGGGTGGCCGTAATTTTCCAGGGATATCAGCGATTCACAAAGGATATAGATTTTATGCTTGCCCCTGATGCCGCCAACATCCTGAAATTTGTTCGTGTCCTAAAAAAGCTCGGTTATCGTCCCATTATTCCAGTCAAGCCTGAGCAGCTCGCCAGCGCCAGGCAAAGAAAAAAATGGGCCGAGGAGAAAGGCGCCGTTGCTTTTCATTTCCTAAATCCTTCAAGGCCCTGGGATCGCGTTGACGTATTTTTGAAAAATCCCATCCCCTTCGCCCCTGCCTTCCGCAAACGAAAGGAGATACCTGTCGCCGATTTTAAAATCAACGTCATCGCTCTTGATGACCTCATATATTTGAAAAAGAAAGCAGGCCGGCCGGATGATTTGCTTGACATTGACCGTTTAAAACGGGTGCTTTACCGGCAGTCAAAAGAATGAAAAAGTCTTTCAGGAAACAAAACAAAAAAATTTTAAAGCACGACTTATTGCCTGCCGAAGAGACTTGGGCCAATAAAATGTCACCCGAGGAAACCTTGATTTGGTTAAATCAATCCGGACGTTTTTTCTGGGAAGCGGCTGACGCAAAAACCCGCAGGCTCTACGGGCTTGACTGGCTTGGCAAGCTTTAGTTTTTTAATGGTGCTATAATTAGCGCACCTGCCCATGATCAAAAACATTATTTTTGACTTCGACGGCGTTTTAGCCGACAGCCTTGACAGCGTTATCGGCATTTACAACAAAGTCGGGGAGGATTACGGTTTCCCGCGTTTGTGCCGCGATGAGGTGCGCTATGTCGGCTTGACCGGTCTGGTGCGCGACCCAAGGGTGTCGCTCTGGCGATTGCCGTTTTTTATCCGCAAGATGCGCCAGGAAATTTCCAAAACCATCAGCCGGGTGCCGCTTCAGCCTGCCATGGCCCGGGTGGTCAGGGAACTTGTTAAAAATTTTAGCCTGGGAATCCTCACATCCAACACGTCCGCCAACGTCAATAAATTTCTTGAGGCCAATTCCTTGGAATCATGTTTTTCTTTTATGCTGTGCGAGAGCTCGCTTTTCGCCAAAAACGAATCCATTGAGGCGCTCTTGGCCGAGCGTTCTTTAAGCAAAGCCGAATCCGTGTATATCGGCGACGAAATCCGCGACATCTTGGCCATGAAAAGAATCCGGCTTCCTATCGTCGCCGTGGGCTGGGGCTATGAGAGCGAACGCCTGCTCAAATCCCATCAGCCGGATTATTATGCGGGCGAGCCTGGCGATCTTTTGGCGATTGCCGAGGCATGGCGGCCACAGCCTCTGGCTGTAACTCCGCCCTCGAAGCTCTGCGAAGCAGGGCGAAACAATGGCGCGTCAAACAAGGCGGTTTCGCCGGCGAGCGCCGTGGCAGGTTGATTTTTTTATTTATGGTGCTAGAATGATTGATAAGCGGGAGGTTGAAAAATATGAAATTTACCGGCAAAAGTTGTTTGGCGATTTTTAGCGCGTTTATGCTGTCGGCTGGAGCCGCAGGCGCGCAGAAAACCGAAAAAGCGAAACCGGCGCCGCCGGAAAAATGGGTGCCCGGCGTTTATGCGGTTTTTGATACGACCCTGGGTAAAATAACCTGCCGGCTTTTTGACGACAAAGCCCCCAAGACGGTCGCTAATTTCGTTGATTTGGCTGAAGGAAAAAAAGAATGGACCGATCCCAAAACCGGCCAGCCGGTTAAAAAGAAGTTATACGACGGCCTTATTTTCCACCGGGTAATTCCTGATTTCATGATTCAAGGCCGGGCCGGGGTATCGCTTTGAGGATGAATTCGAACCGTCAATTCAATTCGATCGTCCCGGCCGTTTGGCCATGGCTAATTCCGGCCCCAATACCAACGGCAGTCAGTTTTTCATCACCGTCAAAGAAACGGGTTGGCTCAACGGCCGCCATACGATTTTCGGCCAGGTGGTTGAGGGCCAGGACGTGGTCGTCAAGATTACCCAGGTCCAGCGCGGCGAGCGCGACAAGCCGGTGGAGCCGGTTGTCATGAAAAAAGTGACTATCAAGCGCATCAAAGCTTCAAAAGGCAAGTAGCAGGCAAGGGGATAATTATGTTTTTGGATAGTCATGAAGGAGTAGGCGAGGGGGGCTGGTAATGACAATTAAACGTCAGACAGAACAGATATTTTGTAAATATTGCGGTGAACCAAAATCTCTGGGAAATCATGCAATTGCCCTCGATCTGGCTCAAAAGATAGAAAAAGAAAAATGTAGAAAATGTGGAACCATGACCATGGCGGTTTGCTGGCTGGGCCTTGGGCACTTTGTTTATCTTTGCGAGAAATGCGGAAAACAGTGGAGCAATATTGATACATAAGTAGTATGACAAAGACGTTTGGCTTCAAGAATTTTATAGGGAAGGAGTGCAAGGTTTCGCTTAACGCGCTCTCTCGGCAGGCTACAGAGGAAATCCTGCCTAGCCAGGGGGCATCATTTACTGCCAGAATTGCGGCAGTAGAACCTGGCCAAGGAATTTGGATTAAACCTCCCACCGGAGCGAGAGTGCCGAAAGCATTGGGAGGAAGCGAGATATTTATACCATTTAGCGCAATATCAGCTGTCTTTGTAGCAGAACGGGGATTCGCCAGGGAAAAATTATAGGTCTGCGAAGATG
>JACQWW010000244.1 GCA_016209025.1 Elusimicrobiota bacterium
CATGGTTTACGGCTAGGACTACCAGGGTATCTAATCCTGTTTGCTCCCCTAGCTTTCGAGTCTCAGCGTCAGTAAAGGCCCAGGGATCTGCCTTCGCCGTCGGTCTTCCTCCCGATATCTACGCATTTCACCGCTACACCGGGAATTCCAGTCCCCCCTACCTCACTCAAGACAGCTAGTTTTCCCCGATCTCTCCGGGTTGAGCCCGGAGCTTGCACAGGGAACTTGACCGCCCGCCTACACTCGCTTTACGCCTAGTAAATCCGAGTAACGCTCGCCACCTACGTATTACCGCGGCTGCTGGCACGTAGTTAGCCGTGGCTTATTCCACCTTTACCGTCAGTTTTCTTCAAGGTGAAAAGGGGTTTACATCCCGAAGAACTTCGTCCCCCACGCGGCGTTGCTGGTTCAGGCTTTCGCCCATTGACCAAAATTCCCCACTGCTGCCTCCCGTAGGAGTGGGGCCCGTGTCTCAGTGCCCCTGTGGCTGATCACCCTTTCAGGCCAGCTACCCGTCATCGCCTTGGTGGGCTGTTATCCCGCCAACAAGCTGATAGGCCGCGAGCTCCTCCTTAAGCGCCTTTCGGCTTTCACCGATCGCGGACCGAGTCCGCGATCGGAAGTCTGAAGCTTGAAGTCTGAAGTCTGAAATAAAAAAAACTCTTTTCTATTTTTAGACTTCATACTTCGCGCTTTAGACTTCCGGCTCGTGAACTCGGTTCGCGACCGGCATATGGGCCATTAGCCAACCTTTCGGCTGGTTATTTCCCTCTTAAGGGCGGATCGCTCACGTGTTACTCACCCGTCTGCCGCTAAACACAAGATGCATTGCTGCACCCTGTATTCCGCTCGACTTGCATGTGTTAGGCACGCCGCCAGCGTTAACTCTGAGCCAGGATCAAACTCGCCATATTTGTCTTTGTTGTCTTATTATCAATTCTTCATCTTGCGATGAAGTGACCCGACTCGCATGTGTTTTGTTACCAGGTACTCGTTAGTTTCCGGCATTTCAAAGAACATTCAGGGATAAAATATCCCTTTCCCTTTTTTTAGAAGGTTTCAATAAGCCGATTTGCCTTGTATTTTTTTCGGCGAACTTCGGCCACGAACGCCGAACGATTTTTATTTTAACTTATAAAACCGGACTTTGTCAATAGGCAATCAATTCACGCCAGAACGCAGGCTCTTCCATGCAGAGATAAAGGCGCATTATGGGGGAGCGCTCTTTTATCCAGGCGAACATTTTTTGATAAATGACGCGGCGGACACCGTCCGGATAGCGCATTTTGCCGTCAAAGCCCAGAATCAGCTCGGCATCAAGCATTTTGTTTTCGGGGAACCGGTTTTCAATGATTTTTTTCAAGGGCGGGTGGAACCTGAGCGTGCCGAAACTGACCCAGGTAATGGCTTCGGCGGCAATAGTGTCAAAAAGTTTTTCGATAGTTTGACGATAATCTTCCTGCCAGCCCGGGTAGTAAAGCACCGGGTCAAAATGAAAGGCGACCTTATAACCTGCTTCGGCGCAGGCTTTGGCCGCGGCCAAGCGTTCGTCAAGAGACGGCGTCAAATATTCCGACGAGGCGATGGCCGGCGGCGAATTCAGCGACCAGGAAACAACGACATTGGGGGCGGCCGGCGTATTGAGAATATTTTGGATATTGACGCTTTTGGTCTTGAACTCAAAAATGACCTTGGGGCGGCGCCTGAAAAATTCAATGATGGCCGGGGAGTATTCCGTAATATGGTCTAAGGCCAGGGAATCGCAAAATTCGCCTGAACCGATGCGGGGAAGGCCAAAAATGCCCTTTTTTAATTTCGTTTCATCAAATGTTTTAAAAAAACCATCCGGGTTCGCGGGAAGGACGATGCCGGGAATATTCTGGTATTCCTGAAGATAGCAATAAGCGCATTCACAGGGACAGCCGAATCCGAGATTGATGATGTTGAAGCCGCAGGTTAGAGCCTTTTTTGTGCAGGGGCAGGGTTTATAGAAATCACGGGATTCGTGAGTGATAAACAGCGTGTCCGTGCGGCGGTTGTAATCTTTTAGCGTGCAGGGATTTTCTTTCAAATAATCATGAAGAGAGCCAATAGAAATAGTCTTGGCTTTTGGAGAGGCTTTTGTTGCCCTGGCAGCCACGCCTGAGCCGGCGGCTTTTTCTTCTACCACGATTTTTTTCGGAGAAAAGAGCGGACGTTCGGTTTTGACAGTCAGGCCGGGGCTTATTTCCAGCTTTGGCAGATAAAACGAATCAAGGCGGACATTGCCGAAAGTCTGCGGGTAGCGCCTTTGCAGGAGATAATTTTTTAATTCATGCCAGTCATGGAATTTGCCGTCATCCAAGGCCGCTTTTGGGGGGATATTTTCTTTTTTGGCGATTTCAAAAACGAGCCTGGCTGCCTCGCGCTGTTTGTTTATGCCGAGTTTTGGAAAGCGTTTCGCGATAAATCTGTTTACGTCCATTTCTTCGAAATATTCTCGCTAATTTTTGAGCAAGCGGAATGGAACAGGTAAAAGCTAAAATAAAAAACAAAATGAAAGAACTTATCCCCGTTGAAATCATCGAGAGTAAAATTTACCTAATCCGTGGTTATGTGATCAGTTCTTTTATGTGATGAGTTAAGAATTGCTGGTTTGATGAGGAGATAAAAAGGGCGTAACCTCTGGCTGCAGGAACATTATCACGGGCCAGTTGAAGCTGGCCGCCAGGGGGTTACGCCCGAATGTTATGAGCGTCGTCTTCTCAGTATGACGCGGATTTACACCCTTGGCATCCGCCGACTTTTCTGCGCTCTTTGTCGGCACAGCACACTGACGTCCAGCTTTATCTTGATCTTAAAAGTTTTGCCGGCCGTGGTCCGGAAGCGGCTGAGTTCTTGATCAAGGAGGCGATCGAAGTCGAGGTTAAAGGGATACTGCCGGAAGGTGGCAAGGATGCGGCGTTCGTTGCACGGCCGCATTAGTGCCAAGGATGCCTGGGACATTTATTTTTGCCTCAAGAATTATCCAGGAGGCGTGGAAGCGCTTGCGGAATTATTTAAGCCTTATGTTTCATTGGGTCTTGTGC
>JACQWW010000245.1 GCA_016209025.1 Elusimicrobiota bacterium
AAAAATGTCGAGGTGGGGATCGGTTACCTGCATCGAGGATTTGAAAAAATGTCCGAGACCGTGGATTATAACGGCGTGATTCCTTACACTGACCGGCTGAATTATGTGTCCCCCCTCATCAACAACATGGGCTACTGCATGGCCGTGGAAAAACTTCTAGGCATAAACGTGCTGGAGCGCTGTCACTACATACGGGTGATCATGGCTGAAATCTCGCGCATCACGGATCACTTGACCTGCATCGGGGCCAATGCCATGGAGCTGGGCGCTTTCACCGCTTTTCTATACCTTATTAAAGCCCGCGAGTTTCTATGGGAATTGATTGAGGCGGTCACCGGAGCGCGGGTGACTGTTTCCTACTGCCGGGTCGGCGGGGTTAAAGGCGACTTGCCCCCGGGTTTTGAGGACAAATGCCGCTGGGCTCTCAAGGAAACCCGCAAGGTTCTCCATGAAACGGATATTTTGTTGACTAGAAACCGCATCTTTGTGGACCGGCTGACCGACACCGGACGCATCAGCCGTCAAGAAGCCGTGGCTTACGGTATTACCGGACCATTTTTACGCTCAACCGGCTTGGCCTATGACGTGCGGAAAAATTGTCCCTACAGCGTTTATGACCGTTTTGATTTTGATATTCCCGTCGGCGCCAATGGCGATAACCTTGATCGTTACCATGTGCGCATGGAAGAAATGCGCCAATCCATGCGCATTATCGAGACAGCGCTGAGGGATATTCCCTCTGGCCCAGTCGAAGCCGATGGGGTCAGGTCTTCAGACCTGACCCCATCGGCCATGCTTGGCAGTGAAATGGTGGACCAGGCCAAAATCGGCAATATTGCGGCCATTATCTCGAACACGGCTATGACAGACCCGACCCTGGACGGCTCAGCCAAACCCTATCATACAGGCATCAAGACAACTGAAAAACGCGTGATTCTGCCTCCCAAGGAGGATGCTTACGGCAGCATCGAGGGACTAATGCGGCATTTTAAGCTCATCATGCCCGGCCACGGGGTGCGTCCTCCTAAAGGAGAAGCGTATTTTCCGGTCGAGGCGGCCAATGGGGAACTCGGTTTTTATGTGGTTTCAGACGGCAGTGAGCGGCCTTACCGCGTGCGCGTGCGGCCCCCGTGTTTTTTCATCATGTCCAGCCTGCCCAAACTCTTGACCGGGGACATGCTCGCCGACATGGTTGCGACTTTCGGTTCAGTCAATATGATCGGCGGAGAACTAGATCGTTAAATGACGGATAACACGGTTCTCGAAGCCAAGGCCAAGGAAATCATCGGCCGTTACGAAAAGCCGAAGGCAGCCATGCTGCCTCTTTTATGGCTGCTCCAGGAACATTTCGGCTATATCAGCCCCGAAGGCGAGGCTTGGGTCAGCCGGCATTTGGGCGTGGCCATTACCCGGGTGCGCGAGGTGGTTTCGTTTTATTCCATGTACCGCACCCGGCCCGCCAGCCGGCACAATATTCAGGTCTGCACCAGCCTGCCTTGCCTGCTTAAAGGCGGCAAAGAAACCTTAAATAAAATCAAGGAACGCCTTGGCGCAGTGGATGGAGTTTCCATCGAAGAAGTCGAATGTTTGTGCGCCTGTGAAATGGCGCCTATGGCCCAGCTGGATGAGCAGTTCACTGGGCCGCTAAATGACCAAACAACCGCTCTTTTAGCCGGCCGGGCCGGCTCTCCTCAAGACGGCCCTTTTCAAGATTTGGACCCTGCCCCGCATGTCGCCGCGGACGGTCCCATCTTATCACTGCGCTTTAAAAACAAAGAGGGAACCTGGTTTGATGAATATGCCGGGCAAGGCGGTTATAGCGCCGCCAAGAAAGCGCTGGCAACTATGAAACCCTCTGAAGTAATTGACGAAGTCAGCCGTTCCAATTTGCGCGGCTTAGGAGGCGCGGGATTTCCCACCGGAAAAAAATGGTCATTCATCCCCAAGGACAGCCCCAAGCCGAAATATCTGGTGGCCAACGCCGACGAAGGAGAACCAGGAACCTTTAAAGACCGCTACATCTTGGAACGCGATCCTCATGCCCTATTGGAAGGCATGATTATTGCGGCTTACGCCATACAAAGCCATAAGGCCTATTTATATATCAGGGGAGAATATTATCGTCCAGCCAAGCGCTTTAACCGGGCCCTGAAGGAAGCTTATGCGCATGGATGGCTGGGAAAAAATATTCAAGGCAGCGGCTTTTCCCTTGAGGTGGTCGTTCATAGGGGGGCCGGGGCCTACATCTGCGGCGAGGAGACCGCTCTATTGAGCTCCCTGGAAGGCGGCAAGGGGTTGCCCCGCATTAAACCCCCTTTTCCGGCGATCTCCGGTCTCTTCGGCTGTCCCACCATCATCAACAATGTGGAAACTTTGGCGTGCGTGCCCTTTATCATGCGCGAAGGGGCCAAGCGTTTCAGCGATTTGGGATCAGTCAAACACGGCGGCACAAGACTCTTTTCCATCAGCGGCCATGTGGCCAGGCCCGGGCTTTATGAAGCGCCGGTGACCGTGCGTCTGACCGATCTGATTCATAAATACGCTTTAGGCCCGGCCCAAGGCCGTAAAATTAAAGCGGTTATCCCAGGCGGCATTTCCACGAAAATTTTAACGGCCCAAGAGATGGGCACGGCCATGGACTATGATTGCCTAGCCTCAGTCGGCATTATGGGAGGCTCCGGCGGTATAATCGTCTTTGACGAAACAGCCTGCATGCTGGCTGCTTTGGAATCCGCCACCCGGTTTTTCGCTCATGAGTCATGCGGTCAGTGTCCGTCCTGCCGCACTGGAACCAGCTGGATACATCGGATTGTCAAAAGAATTGCCGCAGGCAAAGGCCGCTTGCGCGACCTGGACAATCTTTTAGCCATTGCCCGTGACATGGAAGGCAAAAATATCTGCGTTTTTGTTGATGCGGCTGCCACGCCGGTCCAATCTTATATTTCCAAATTCCGGCCTGAATTTGAGGAACACATCAAAAACGGCCGGTGTGCGTCTAAACTTTGTCCGATGACCACCCCCACCCTGCCCCGTGTCTGCCGCACGGGACTGCCTGCTGGACTGCCCTCCCCCATCGAGGGGGAGGGGAAGAGCGAGGGGTCGAATGCTCAAATTGCACAAATCGTGTAATGCCAAACATAACGATAGACGGCAAACAAATATCGGTTCCCGAGGGAACCGCTATTATGCAGGCCGCCGAACAGCTGGGCATTTATATTCCCCGCTACTGTTATCATCCCGGCCTTTCCATCGCCGGCAATTGCCGCGTCTGCCGGGTGGAGATTGAAAAAAATCCCAAACTCCAGATCGCCTGCCACACGCCGGCGGCTGAAGGCATGGTGGTTTATACCCAAAGCCCCAGAGCTATCGCTGAACGACGAAGCGTTTTGGAATTTCTGCTGGCCGATCATCCGCTTGACTGCCCGGTCTGCGATCAAGCCGGCGAATGCGGCCTCCAGGATTTCTATATGCAGTTCGGACTCTATGATCCCCGTTTTGAGGAAATAAAAATCAAGAAAAAGAAAGCCGTCCCCCTTGGCCCCCACGTGATGCTGGATCAGGAGCGCTGTATTCTTTGCTCGCGCTGCGTGCGGTTCACGGACGAGATCACCAAAACCGGCGAATTTGGAATTTTTAACCGGGGCAACCGCTCCGAAGTCGGCCTCTATCCGGGAAAAATCCTGAACAACCCCTACTCCGCTAATGCGGCGGACATCTGCCCGGTCGGAGCCTTGACGGAACGGGATTTTCGCTTCAAGGCCAGGGTTTGGTATCTTTCCAGCGCCCCGAGCGTATGCAACGGCTGCAGCCAGGGATGCAATATCAGCCTCCAGTTTATTAGTGAGCGCCCGCATTTAAATAACGGGAACCGGGTGGCAAGAATCAAACCCCGCCACAACCCCGAAGTCAATGATTGGTGGATGTGCGATTTTGGGCGTTACGGTTTCGGACCCATTGATGAAAAAAGACTGACTCAAGTACGTCATTCAGGCGCCGAATCGTCCTGGGATAAAGCCTTTGAAACGATCTCCCGCGTCTTGAACAAGGCAAAACAAAACAACCAAGGCGCTTGCATCGGCGTTATTTGGGCGGCCAATTTGATAACTGAAGAGCTTTTTCTTCTACGCGAAATTTTCCAAGAAGCGCTCAAAGCGCGCCTTGGCGCGCCGGTTCCTTCATCGGGGCCGGCTGATGATTTTCTTATCAAAGCGGACAAAAACCCGAACACGATGGCGGCTGAACTGCTTGGCTTGACGCACGGCCCCTTGGCCCAAGAGATCATCAAAGAAGCCCTTGAAGGCAGACTTAAAGCGTTATGGGTTTTCGGGGTTGATCTCGGAAATTTCTGCGAGGCTCAGACACTTCATGACCTTTCCCAAAAACTCGAACTCTTCGTTTTCCAGGGACCCAATGAAAATCAGACCTCGGTTTCGGCGCAATGGGTTTTGCCCTCCGCGGCATACGTCGAGAAAGACGGAACATTTATCAATTGCCACAGCCGGGCGCAAAGAATCGGCCGGGCCTTTGCGCCGCCTGGCGATTCCAAGGAAGACTGGCGCATTCTGCTTGGAATAAGCCGGCTTTTAGGCAGGCCGAAAATACAGACAAACCCGCAAGAGATATTCCTTGAGATGGCCGCCGGGATCAAGCCGCTTCAAGGCTTAAACTATGAAAAAATAGGCTTGAACGGCGCGGTCTTGAAAAAATTATGATCGAGACTCTCCTAATCAAACTGTTATTGGCCGGCCTGGTATTTTTCGGGGTGCTCAATCTAGCCGGACTCCACACCTGGGTGGAGCGCAAACAATCGGCCCTTATCCAAGACCGCATCGGGGCAAACCGGGCCGCTATTTTCGGCTGGCGGCTCCTGGGGATTTTCCATCTTCTGGCTGACGGGCTTAAAATGTTCACCAAAGAAGATTTTAGACCGGCCGGCGCCGACAAATACCTGCATACCCTGGCGCCTTTTATCTCGCTTTTTTTCGCCCTGGCCGCTTTCGCCACGGTTCCTTTCGGTGATGAGCTGTTTTTGGCTGGCCGCGCCATTAACCTGCAGGTGGTTAATCTCAATGCCGGACTGCTCTATGTATTCGCCATGCTCTCCATGGGCGTCTACGGCGTCATCCTGGCCGGATACGCCTCCCGGAATAATTACGCGATTTTAGGGGGATTAAGAGCCGCGGCCCAGATGCTTTCTTACGAGATAGCCCTGGGAATTTCCATCTTGGGCGTGCTCATGGTTTTTCAGACGGTAGATCTGCAGATGCTGGTGCGCTCCCAAGGCCGCGCCCTGGCCGGATGGATTCCTTTTTGGGGGATCGTGGCTCAACCCGTGTCATTTTTAATTTTTCTGACCGCGGCACTGGCGGAAACAAAGCGCGTCCCCTTTGACCTGCCGGAGGGCGAATCGGAAATCATCGGCTATTTCATCGAGTACAGCGGCATGAAATTCGGGATGTTTTTCCTGACGGATTTCATCGAGACGATCATGGTGGCCTGCCTGGCGGTCACGCTTTTTTTCGGCGGCTGGCAGGTGCCTTATCTTCAGACAGACGGCTTTCATTTTCCCTGGGGCGGATTTTACGGCGTTTCCAATTTGACGTATGCCCTGCTCGGCATCGCCAGCTTCGCGGCAAAAGTGATTTCCTTTTGCTGGCTTTTCATGACCATAAGATGGACCCTGCCGCGATTCCGTTATGACCAACTCATGCGCCTGGGATGGCGCTATCTGTTCCCTCTTTCAATAGTCAACATTCTCGTAACAGGGCTGATGCTGATCTAATGGCTGTCAAAATTGTCCGGCAAGCTCCTCTTAACTTCTGGGAAAGGCTGTATCTGCCCGCAGTTTTAAGCGGCCTTTGGCTGACCTCGGCTCATTTTTTCCGCAATCTGTTTGTCCATGCGGCTCACTGCCTGGGATTTCTAAAAAATATCCCGGCCGGCGTCACGCAGCCGCCACCGCTTGAATGTGCGCCGGGAGGGAACGCCCCGGTGCGTGGCCTGCATGCTCTGTGAAACGGTCTGCCCGGCCAAATGCATCACCATCACGGCCGGGGAACACCCTGATCCCCATGTTGAAAAATATCCCCAGCGTTTTGATATTGCCCTGGGGGTTTGCGTCTATTGCGGCTACTGCATCGAGGTGTGCCCGGAAGACGCTATCCGCATGGACACCGGAATTTTCGATTTAGCGGCCTGTTCCAGAAAGGCCATGCGGGTTGATCTTCATGAGCTTATGGATCCGGCCCTCAAAAAGCCGCTCAAAGAATGCTCCCTGAAATTCCCGCACCAGTGCCAAAACAGCGCCGTACGAGGCAGTTGGGAAGCGGTATATCCGGCCGGCAAGACAGATTAAGGCAATTCGTAACCGTTCAGGGGGGTCAGCCTCTGAACCCCGTAGCGGAGGGGGACCCGTCCAGCAGGACGGGGGAACCGTCGGGACTGGTTCCCAGGGGTGCGGGGGGCAGAGGCTGCCCCCCCTGAACGGTTACGGCAATTCTACGGCCAGGACGATTCGACGGTTGGCGGCGCGCCCCTCATCCGTATCATTGGAAGCGACGGGCCTGGAATCACCGAAAGCGGCCGCGCTGATGAGCTTGGGATCAAGCTTGGCCTGCTCAATCAGATAACGGGCTAATCCAGAAGCGCGGGCCGCGGTCAGGTCCCAATGACTGGTGAAACCCATAAATAATTCCCGAAGTTCGCGTTTCAAGACTGTATTATCGGAATGAGCCTCAATACGAATCTTCCAGCCTGTTTCCAGCAGTGCCTCGGCCAGCTGATCGAGAAAAAGCGGAGCGTTTTTTATAAACTTGGCTTGCTGAAATTCGAATAAAAGCGCCTCTTGGATGGTTACCGTGAAACCGGCGGATTGCTCCTCAACTTTAACCAGACCGGCCTCGATTTCTTTTGAGCAGACTCCGGAAACCGCTTGGGCTTGTGTTTTAATCATGGCCTGCAGCTCTTGACGCTTGGCTTGTTCCTGTTCGCGTTCAGCTTGGACCGCGGCGAGTTTGCCCTCGATGATCTTATTGCGCTCGCGCAAGGCCGCGTTGTCGCGGGTCAATTTATCTTTGACGCTTTTTAGGCCGGCGATTTCTTTCTGGGTCTCAGCGAGCTTGCGGCTTAATTCGTCCTTGCCTGCCACAAGCTCTTTGACCTTGTTGGCCAGCTCTCCTTTGCTTGCGGCAATGCTTTGGGATAGGTCATTATTGGATTGTTCCAGCCGCTTGATTTGGCCCTGGGAAGCCTCGATCCGGCTGTTGAGTTCTGTAATTTTGCCTGCAAGGTCCTGTTTTTCGCTTTCCAAAGCGGCCAGGCGTTCATCGCGGCTTTTAATTTGGCTGTCCATCTGCGCTGCCTCGGCTTTAAGCTGAGTGATGAGGCTGTCGCGTTCTCTAAGCTTGCCGCCGGCGCAGGCCCCAAGAATGAGCGCCAGAAGCGCGAGTATAAATCGTTTCATGGTTTAATTGTAGAAAATTTTCAACAGCCAGCCCTTCGAATAAAGCATTCTTGTTTATCATTATAATCGGGGTTAAACTCTTAATAAGGAATCGCAAAATGAAGCGTATCGCTATTTTAATGACCATGGTCACTTGGCTGACGGCTTTATCAGCCTCAAGCGATCTGCCGCCGGACATGGCCGATCCTTTTCAATCCGTTCAATGGGCTGACGCAAGCGGCCCGCCGGACGGCCAAAGCGAAATTTTGGATTGGGCCAGGTCATTTGATCCAGCCGATGAACTAGGCATAAAAAAAGCTAAAAAAGACGACTACGCCTCCGCATTCGGGACAATCGCCGTTGAAACCTGTCTTAAAAATCTCGATGACTCCCAAAAAATGGAAGCCATAAACGCGCTTGCAAGCGATCTGGCCGGTAGTTTTCAAAAAATCAAAGCCTGCCGCGAACACCACCCCATGCTCGAAGGCCTCTTGAAAGACACGGTTTCTATTTTAAGGCGCGCCATTGTCGTCTGCCGCGACAGCGCCGAAGACTCCGCGATTAAAAAAGGCTACGGCGGCTACACGACCGCTTTCCATAACGCGAGCACGCCCGATAACTACGGAAAAGACGCCGGCCAGCATGCCGGCTGGGGTAAACTCTTCTACATTGTCATCCCGGACAACCTGCACGCTTTTACCGATAATGAGGACTATTACCGCCAAAAACTTTATTTTCACGAAGCCCTACATTACACCGGCGCAAACAATTTGATTCTTCATAACAAAATCGAAAAAATCCCGTACAAACAAGACGATCCCTGCGCCAAAAACAAGCTTGACGACCGGATTGTTTTCATGGAAGGAGTCTGCGGCTTTAACGACTACCTGGCCAAAGAAATCCTCCACCGCATGAACCGTTGCGACACGCAAATGACAGGCGAAGAACGCGGCTGCGTCAAAACAATGGCCGGCCTGGGCCCGGCCTCTTTTTTCGGCAGTCCTGAAAAATATGGCCAGGTTTTCAATAAACAGGAAGCTGAAATTTTATGCCTGCAAATCAAGCAGCAGATCGAAAAAAAACTTAATCCGCAGACCGCGATTGATCCTCTGATGGATAAAATAATCGCCATAAACGGGGAAATAATCGGCAAAGAACCGGCGTTGAGCGCTCTGGCTGAAGGCGGCTTAAGGGGAATTCCCCCTCATTATCTGGCCTCCCTTTCACCTGAAGAAATAACGGCCGTAAACGCCAACGATTCTTTTGCCAGAGACTTTCAATCCTGCCATCTAAGCCCGGATGGCCGCCTCAACCCAAGGCACCAGGACCTGCCGTGCCCGCTTGCCGATGATCACGAACTGTTTATGATTGCCTGGAAATTCCTCGCTTTTAACAATATGGAGGCCAATCTTTACAACGGCTCGATTGAAATTACGACAAGCCTTTATTGGCTGATCAGAAACAGCGAAATTACGACTGAAAAATTAGATGAGTTTAGAATTAAAACTGAAAGTCTTTATTCGGATAACTGCCCTTCCGGGCCTCAAGAAGGCAGGTTTTGGCCGCCTCTCTGCGAAAACGGCAAAAGCATGATTTTAGGGCTCATTAACGACGTCCGGCAAGCGATCCAATAACTATTTTATTTTCGTCACACCGGCGAAAGCCGGTGTCCAGGATTTTCCCTGGATTCCGGCTTTCGCCGGAATGACAAGCCAAAAGAATCAAACGCTTTTATTTTTTTATTTCTCCGCCATAAAGGGATAGCGATAGTCTATCGGCGGCACGAAGGTCTCTTTTACCGAACGCGGCGAGACCCATCGAATCAGATTTAGCAGGCTTCCCGCCTTGTCGTTCGTGCCCGAGGCTCTGGCCCCGCCGAAAGGCTGCTGGCCCACCACGGCGCCGGTCGGCTTGTCGTTGATGTAGAAATTACCCGCGGCATTGACCAAAGTTTCCGAGGCTTTCAGGACAGCTTTGCGGTCATTGGCAAAGATAGCACCGGTTAAAGCGTATGGCGAAGTTTGATCGCAGAGTCTTAGGGTTGCCTCGAATTTAGAATCCGGATAAACATAGATTGTCAGCACCGGCCCGAATATCTCCTCGACCATGGTCTTAAATTTAGGATCAGCCGCTTCAATGACCGTGGGTTCGATGAAATAGCCCTTGGAGTCGTCACAATCGCCGCCCCAAAGAATTTTGCCCTTCTTTCCGGTTTTGGCGTAATCAACATACGCCTTGATGCTCTCATAAGCGGGCCGGTCAATAACAGCGTTAAAAAAGTTCGTAAAGTCCTCAGGACCGCCCATTTTGATGCTTTCAATTTGAGCGCCTATTTTCTCTTTGAGCTTCGGCCATAAAGATTTGGGGACATAAGCCCGGCTGGCTGCCGAACATTTCTGCCCCTGATACTCAAAGGCGCCGCGCACTAAAGCCACGGCCAAAGCGTCCGTATCAGCGCTCGGATGGGCAAAGACAAAATCCTTGCCGCCGGTTTCACCGACGATTCTAGGATAGCCCTTGTACTTTTTGATATTGGCGCCGATTGTGGTCCACATGCCCTGGAAAACCCCGGTACTGCCGGTAAAATGAATGCCGGCCAGCTCGGAACTGTCCAATACCGGGTTACCCACCTCGCCGCCTGAGCCGGCCACCATGTTGATCACTCCATCGGGCAGGCCGGCCGCTTTCCAAAGCTGCATCAGAAAATGCGCCGTATAAACCGCGGAAGAAGCCGGCTTCCAAACAACCGTATTGCCCATCATGGCCGGAGCTGTCGGAAGATTGCCCGCGATGGAGGTGAAATTAAACGGCGTCACCGCGAAGACAAATCCCTCGAGGGGCCGGAATTCGGCGTAATTCCACATTCCTCTGACCGACATGGGCTGTTCTTCGTAAATTTTCTCGGCGAAATACGGATTAAAACGGTAGAAATCAATCAGCTCGCAAGCTGAATCTATTTCCGCCTGAAAAACGTTCTTGGACTGGCAAAGCATGGTCGCGGCGTTAAGCACGTCTCTCCATGGTCCTGCTAAAAGATCCGCGGCTTTCAAAAATATAGCGGCACGCGCGTGCCAAGGCATGGCCGCCCATTCTTTTTTGGCCTGCCTTGCCGCGGTAATGGCCAAGGCAACCTCTTTGGGTCCTGCCTTGTGATATTTGCCGAGCAAGTGCCCGTGATCATACGGACAGCGGCAGTCAGCCAGTTTGCCTGTTTTAATTTCCTTGCCGCCGATATAAAGCGGAATCTCGATTTGTTTTGAGCGAAGCTCGGCGATTTTTTCTTTCAAGGCCTTTTTCTCCGGACTTTGCGGCCCATAAGGCAGAATCGGCTCGTTAACCGGTTTCGGAACGCTTATTCTTCCGTTCATAAGTCACCTCGTTTTTAGTTGATAAGTTGATAAGCAGCGTAATTCTTCGGGTAAATCATTTCCGAATCGCTTTTCTTATCAACTTATAAACTTATCAACTTTTTTACCTATATCTTGTCGAACTTGTTTTAGCTTTTTCTCGTCCCCGATGTCAGCCCAATAATAGTCATCGGCCCTAAAAGCCTGAATTGTTTCACCCTGACCGGCCAGGCGCAAGTAAACCTGGTTGATTGAGAAAACGCCTGTTTCAGACATTTTCTGAAAAATTTCCGGCGAAATGACATGAATGCCGCAAAAAGCCATCGCCTCTCTTTCTTTCCCCTCTCCCTTTGAGGGAGAGGGCAGCCTGTCCTGAGCGGAGTCGAAGGAGGTGAGGGGTTCAGAAGTTCCCCACCCGCATAAAAGCCCCTCCTTGTCAAAAAGAAAATAGCGATTGCTCCGGCGTTTTTTAACCGCCAGCGTCGCCAATGCCCCTTGTCCCACGTGGAAACGATACATTTGGTTCAAATCAATATTGCTTAAGACATCGGCGTTGTGAAGAAAAAACGGCTGGCCGTCGTCAAAAAAATCTGCGGCTTTTTTCAAGCCGCCGCCGGTATCCAAGAGCTCGCTTTCGCGCGAGAATTCAATTCTGAGGCCAAAATTATTTTTGACTTTAAGAAAATCCACAAGCATCTCAGGCAAGTAATGCAAATTGATGATGATTTCTTTAACCCCTGCTTTCATCAAACGCCTGATGACAATTTCCAAAACCGGCGTTCCACCGATTTCAATTAAAGCCTTGGGGATTTTACCGGTGACGGGTCTCAGGCGGCTACCGATGCCGGCCGCCAAAATTATGGCTTTCATTCTTTAAACAGGCGATCCGACCGACACCTTTTCCAAAGCGCGATGAAGCGCCTCGATATGAATGTTGTATTTCCCCTTTAAGTGCCCGGCTAGGCGGTCAGCGCAATAAACCGACCGGTGAAGGCCGCCGGTACAGCCGAAAGCGACCAAAAGATCGGTAAAATTGCGGTTCTGGTAATTTTCCACCGCCTGATCAACCAGCCCGTAAACATGGTTCAAAAAACAGCTGACTTGGTTTTCTTTTTCCAAAAAAGTTATCACCTGCGAATCCTTGCCCGTCAGTTTGGCGTACTGCTCGTGCTTGCCGGGATTGGGCAGGCACCGGCAATCAAAAACAAAGCCGCCGCCGTGCCCCCTTTCATCAACCGGCATGCCGCCGCGGTAGGAAAAACTCTGTATTCGGACCGTGAGTTTTAATTGGGCTTTGCCGAATTGTCTGAGATAAGACGACCCGGTAATGCGCCGGAAAACCCCCATAAGCTCAGGCAATTTAACCGGCATCTCCACCGTCCCCAATAAATATTCAAGATTCTGCACGGCATAAGGAATGCTCTGAAGAAAATGGCTTTTGCGCTCGTAAAATCCCCGCAAGCCGTAAGCGCCCATGGCCTGCATGATGCGGATGAACACATAGCCGTAATAATGCTCCATGAATTGCCGCCGGTTGAGCGACGTCAATTTATCCGCCTCTTTTAGATATAGATCAAGCAATCTTTCGCGCACATCAAAAGGCATGTCCGCCTTGGCGTCGAAAAGAAGCGAGGCGATATCATACTGAAGGGCGCCTTTGCGGCCGCCTTGATAATCAATGAAATAAGGCGCGCCGTCTTTGACCATGATGTTCCTGGACTGAAAATCGCGGTAGAGAAAAAAATCGCGCGGAGCCTGCAAAAGAAAATCGGCGAAGCGTTCAAAGTCATCCTCCAAAGCCTGCTCATGAAAGCCGATGTCGGCCAATTGCAGAAAATAATATTTAAAGTGATTAAGATCCCATTTCATGGATTGCCGGTCAAAACCGCTCCTGGGATAACAAAGTCCCCAATCAAGCGTTTTTCCGGCGGAAATCTGAAATTGCGGCAGGAGTCTGACGGCCTGCTCATAGACGTCAATAACCGAATCCGGAAATCCTCCGGCGCCTCTTTGTTCCGACAGCAATTTGAAAAGGGAGGCGTCGCCAAGGTCCTCCTCGATATAAATTCCCTGATCTTGATCCTCGGCATAGATTTCCGGCGCCGGCAGACCCTGGCCGCGGAAATGGCGGGAGAATCCGACAAACGCCGCGTTTTCCTTTTTATCCGGCCCGAAAACGCCGACCACCGAGCGCGCGGCGCTTTTTAGCCGGAAATACCTTCTATTGGACCCATCGCTGGTCAAAGGATCAAAGGACTCAACCGTTTCGCTGAAACATTTATGAAAAAGCTCTTTGAGCGATTCTTCAATCATTCGGCCACCTCGCTTTCACGGACGCAAAGCGTCCCCGGTAATCTTTTTTATTCTAGCCTAATTTATAACTTTCTATTATTATTCTTATGAGCCGTCTTCTTACCCTTAGTGCCATTGAAACAAACGGGCTTGCCAAACAGTTCGGAAAAATCATGGCCGTAGACCGCATTGATCTGACTGTTTCTAAAGGCGAGGTTTTCGCTTTGCTGGGGCCAAACGGCGCCGGCAAAACCACTTTTATCAACATGCTGTGCACTTTGATCAAACCTACCGGCGGCTGGGCGCGCGTGGCCGGCCACGATATAGTCCATGAAAGCTTGGCGGTCAGAAAAAACATCGGGATCGTCTTTCAGGAGCCCAGCCTTGACGATTTGCTCACAGCCAGGGAAAACCTTTGCCTGCATTGCATGCTTTACGGAGTGCCCCAGCCGGAAACCGGCGCTCGAATAGAGCGCATGCTCGCTATAGTGGGACTGGACGCCCGCGCCGACGATTTAGTGCGCACATATTCCGGGGGCATGCGGCGCAGGCTGGAAATCGCGCGCGGCCTGATACACACGCCGCGCATACTTTTTTTGGATGAACCGACTTTAGGCCTGGACCCGGCCAGCCGCCAGGCTGTTTGGAGCTATATCCAGGAACTTAAAGCCGCGGCCAAAACAACCATTGTTCTTACCACCCACTACATGGAAGAGGCGGACAGGCTTTCGGACCGCGTGGCCATAATCGCCAACGGCCGCATTAAAGAAATCGGCACATGCGAAGAACTGAAAAACAAGGTCGGCGGCGACATGGTGATTCTTAAAGGCCGGATAGAACCGGAGGCTTTTGCGGGCTTGGATTTCGTCAAGGAAACCCTGCGCGAGCAAAGCGGCCTAAGGCTTACGGTGCGCGAGGCGCCCCGGCATCTTAAAACCATCCTTGACCGGTGCCCGCAAGTCGAGGAGGTCCGGGTCCGCCGGGTTACGCTTGACGATGTTTTTTTAAAATTCACCGGCTCGCCGATGCCCGGCGAAAACAGCGGATGAATATGATGCCCGCGGATTTGCGCGCTGTTTACGCCCTGCTCCTGCGCGAGATTAAAATTTATTTCCGGGAGAAAGAGCGCATAATCTCGATTTTGGTTTCGCCTTTATTGTTTCTGTTTGTCATGGGACGCGGCCTTTCCGGGCACAGCCCCATAGCGGGCATAAATTACCAGCAGTTCATATTCCCGGGAATACTCTGCATGGTCATTTTATTTACCGCCATCACCTACGGACTCTACATCATCTGGGATAAGCGCCTTGATTTCCTTAAAGAGGTGCTGGCCGCGCCCATTTCGCGCGGCACATTGTTTTTTGGAAAGTCGCTGGGCGGAATGGTAGGCGCGGTGATGGAAAGCCTGATCCTGCTTGTCATCGGCGCGATTTTTGTCCTGCCGCTGGGTCCGGCTAAAATTTTAACGGCTTTTATTTTATCAGTGCCGTTTTCTTTTATTATGGCCAATATCGGCTTGTCCATCGTCGCGCGCATGAACAGCATGGAGGGCTTCGGCTTGGTCATGAGCTTTTTGACCTGGCCCATGTTTATTTTCGGAGGCGCCCTGTTCGATCTGTCGAAAGCCGGCCCTTGGCTGCGCCTGGCGGCCTATCTGGATCCCTTCGCCTATTGCGTGGACCTTATGCGCTGGGTCATGTTTGGCTGGGGCGCTTTCCCGTTAACTCTCGACTTGACCGCGGTTGTGTTTTTCTGCCTAGTCAGCGCCGCCTGGGGAGTGTTTTCCTTCGGCAGCCTTCAGCAGACCCGCTAACGCGCCGGTTTACGCTCTTTTTTCGGCACAGCGAGCGCGATTTTTTCCGCGGTGATGGGCATCGTTTTGATCCTGATGCCCAAGGCGTCGTCAATGGCGTTGGCTATGACCGGAGCGGCCGAGATCATGGTGTGTTCGCCCACGCCTCTGGCCCCGAAGGGGCCATCGGGCTGGGGAGTCTCGATAATAATCGGGACGATCTCGTCCGGAATGTCCATCGAGGTCGGAATTTTATAGTCCGTAAAGTTGCCGTTTAAGAGCCTGCCTTTTTCATCAAAACGCATGTCCTCGTAAAGGACTGTGGCCAAACCCTGCACCACGCCGCCCACGATCTGACCGTTGACTAGGTCGGGGTTGATGGCTTTGCCGGCATCCAATGCCAGGACGATTTTTTTGACATCCACTTTGCCGGTTTCTTTGTCTATTTCAACGATGGCGGCCGAGGCGCCGACCGTGTAGTGGACATTGGGGTGTCCGCCCTGGCTGGTTTCGGGATCGCTTAGGGCCGAGGTGAATTCCGGCATAAACATGCCGCTGCCCAGGATTGGGCCGCCGACGAGATTTCCATGGCTGGTTTGTATGCCGTGAATGACGAAATCCTTAAAGGCCAGGTTGAACGACGGGTCAGTCTTCGATTTTACGCTTGCGCCCTTGAGATACAGGGAATCTTTTTTAGCCCCAAGCGCCCGGCTGACGGTTTCAAAAATTTTATTTCTGGCGTCAATGGCCGCGTTTTTGACCGCGTTGCCGCATCCCCAGGTGACATGGGAGCCGACGGTCTGCCACTCGTAAGCATTTCTGTCCGTGTCAGGGGTCTCGACGCGCACCTTGTCCACCGGTATGGTCAGCACTTCCGCCGCGATCTGGGCCATGACCGTGAGATAGCCCTGGCCCATTTCCATGCCTGAAACAACGACATTAACGCTGGCGTCCTCGTTGAATTTTATAAATGCCGCTGAGGCGGCATTGGGCGGCATGGCCGGAGCTTTCCATAAAACAGCAAACCCTTTGCCAAGCGCCTTGCCCGGCGAGGAAGGTTTCATTTTTTTATCCCAGCCGATTTCCTTGGCCACGGCCTCGATCGCGCCGGTCAGATTGCAGGCATTCATCTTGGCGCCGTAGGCCAGGGTATCGCCTTCTTTTATAGCGTTGCGTTTCCTAAATTCCACTGAGTCCATGCCGATTTTTTGCGCGAGCCTGGTGATGTGCGATTCGAGGCCGAAATGAAACTCGGAATAGCCGAATCCCCTG
>JACQWW010000089.1:0-3934 GCA_016209025.1 Elusimicrobiota bacterium
CCGTCCCCGAAGCTCTGCGGAGCGGGGCGGCCACGACCTCTGGTCGTATCTCCGTCCCCGAAGCTCTGCGGAGCGGGGCGGCCACGCCCTCTGGTCGTATCTCCGTCCCCGAAGCTCTGCGGAGCGGGGCGGCCAGGGCCCGCGCCAACACCGGCAACTGCACCAAATCCGATATATCGATGAGCCGCCGCAATTTGGCTGGGTCTTGAATTTTGTTCTGGGCCTTGCGGTGGAGTTGCTCATTTCTTCTTTTTCTTCCGGCGGGGCGCGGGCAACTTTTTTAATTCCTTCACCGCCGCCTCAAAAGCAGCGTCCACCACGCGCGGTTGAGAATCCAACAGCGCGCGATAGCGTTCGTATTCGCGCTCGGCCTTCGCTTTAGCCGCCTCGGCGGAAATCTTCCCGGCGTGATCCAGTAGTTTGCGCCCGGAGGTTTTCAAAAAGTCATCCAGTTTCGTGATCCAGTCACGCATTGTCATCGGTTTGCGCTCCAGAGCCTGCAGCTCCGCGTATTCGAGGTAGAGGTTCACGATGCGGTTCAACACTTGTAGTTCCTCTTCCGTGAGGTAGTTCTTGGCGATGGACACGTCCTCTTTCCTCACGATGCCACCGGGGCGCGTCGTCGCCCACTGGCGGAACTGTGTGCCGCGATGACTGCGAACGCGGTAGCCCACGGCAAGGATGACCTCCAGCCGGTAGTGATCGACATCCCGTGCCACCTCACGGCGACCCTCCAATCGAACTATCCGGAATTTCCGGATAGTTGCCTCCCGGCTCAGTTCGCCCTCGTCGAAAATGTTCACCAGATGCTCGTTGATCGTCCGCACGTCCTTCTGGAACAGCTCTGCGATGAGAGCCTGTGTCAGCCAGATCGTTTCATTCTCAAGCCGGCACTGGATGCGCGTGCGCCTGTCTTGCGTCTGGTAGAGTAGGAATTCGCCGCCGGGTGCGGGAGATTTGGGAATAAGGTCTCTCATAAGAGTCCTCCGGTAAATGCTTTAGGGCCATGATCATGTTCATGCCAGCATGGGATCAAGTCTCCATTTTACTTTTATCAGGAAATACAAAAAATTTGCTAATACTTTATTTTTTTGTGACCCAGTTGAATCGGTTAATCCGGCAATTTAATCAGCAGGCAGCCAATGCTCAGCCCGGCGGCTACATCCTTCAGGGCAGCGTCATAAAACGAAATTTGGAACGTCGCACGCGGGGCGTCTCGATGGCGTATGGTCCATATTACATATGGACTCGGAAAATTCACAATAAAACTGTCACCCAAGCCCTAACGGCTGAGCAAGCGCAGATTATCCAAGATGCTTTAAATCGAAACCGTCAGTTGGAGCAACAACTTATGCGGTTGCGCAAACTTTCTGAACAAATCATCGAAGCCATGGCCCCTTGCGTTGTAAAACGTAATAGGAACCGTCCAAAATGACGCCCTTATCTAAGCGCCATTCGGGTCTGACCCCAGGTTAACACTTGCGCGATCTGTGGCAGACGAAACAGCAGATAAATCGGCAGGGAAAGAAGCTTGCGCGCCACCCGTTCTCCGGTCAGCAGGGCCGTGGAATATTCGTCGAAACGCAGCGGTTCTTTGGCTTTAGAGCAGCGGGTGATCGTGCATGGCTTTAAGGCGCAGCCAGCGGCGCTCGACTTCCGCCTCGAAAGCCTTTAAGACGCTTTCATTGCCCTTGGCAAGCAGGTGTTTAGTCTTGCCCATCATGCCAAGATAGTCTTTAACTGGAATGCGTCTTCCCACGGTTTCCGGGTCGTAAGTAATGGTGGTTTTGCCGAGCTCAACTTCATAAAGCGGGTAAAACATGCAAGCCGCCGCAGCCTGGGTGACGGACGTGCCTAAAGATTCGTCCACGATCCAATTTAAGGGACAAAACGAGAGAACCTTTCCGAAGGCCATTCCCACGTTCTTGGCGTACCACTGGGCCTTGGCCGCTTTTTTAATGAAATCTTCAGGATACCCTTCCACGGCTGAAAACACATAAGGGATGTGCGTGGCAGCCAGCAGTTGAACCGTGTCTTTGTGGTGAAAAGCCTTGCCGATTTGTTTGGGTCCTACGTTGCTGGTGCTTGTTTTCTGGCCGATGGGCGTCGCGAAAGACAACTGGGCCCCGGTATTCATGTAAGCCTGATTGTCATACTCAAGAATAATCATTTTATGATTGCGGTTGGCTGTGCCGATGACCGGTCCCATGCCGATGTCCATGCCGCCGTCTCCTGAAACCATAATAAAAGTGAAATCATCCTCCTTGGGAAGCTCGCCACGGCGGACCCGCTCATGATACATTTCAACCAAACCTGACAAGGTCGGCGCTCCGCTCTGGAAAAGGTTATGAACGTATGTGACGCGATGGGCACTGCGCGGGTATCCGGTGGTCACAACCATGGCGCAGCCCGTATGAAACAGAACGACCACGTTGCCTTCTATACCTAGGAAAAACTGCCTGAGCGAGGAAAAAATCCCGCATCCCGGGCAGGCCCCGTGGCCCGGGGCCACCCGGTTGGGCATGGTGACCATCTTCCATAAAGGGTCCATTTCAACGTCAAGCCGTCCGGTTTCAGGATTTACTTTGACGCGGACGAGTTTTTTGGTGGTTTCTTCCTTGGTAATGGGTTCTATAACCGGCTTGGGCACAACTCCGGGCTTGCCGGCATAAGCTCCGTAATAATCGAACGGCACATCAACTTTGTCCTTTGAAGCGGCTTCCAGTGCCAATTTAAAGAACGCTTCAGCGTCTTCGCCGTAAAAATCGCGGCCGCCCAAGCCGTAAACGCGGGAAAGGCAAAGGGTCTTGTTTTGCGGGTCGTCTTTTAACGCGGACTTGACCTCGTGGGCAATGTTGCCGCCGTCTGATCCGTAGGAATCAGCCCGGTCCCCGATCAAAACCGCTTTGATGTTTTTCAAGGCCTGGCGCATGGCCTCCACGGGAAACGGCCTGATAACGCGCGGCGAAATGACGCCGACTTTACGGCCTTGTTTTCTAAGGTTGTCAGCGGCCGCCTTGGCTGTTTCCGCCGCGGAATTGAGCAGAACCAGGGCGCATTGGGCGTCTTCCATCCGGTATAAATCGAGCAGGCTGTAGCGCCGGCCTGTCAGCTCGGCGTATTCATCGAACAAGCCGGGCAAAATATCCAGGGCGGCTTTCAATGCCCGGTGCAGTTGATATTTATTATTGATCAAATCCGGATCATTCATGTAAGGTCCCACAGTGATGGGTTTTCTGGGGTCCAAGGTGTGATAGGTGTCGGGCTGTTTGCCTATAAACTGAGCCGCGGCCTTGGCGCTTTCAAAGGTGTAAATACGCCTTTTCTGGTGGCTGGTAAAAAACCCGTCATAAGCCACGGCCGTCGGAAGCCGGACATTGGCGTGTTCACCGATGCGCACAGCGATAAAATTCATGTCATAAACCGCCTGCGGATCAGGCGCCATGAGAATGACCCAGCCGCAATTGAGCATGGCGTAAATATCGGAATGATCGCCCCGGATGTCCAGAGGACCGCTCACTGTCCTTGCCGCGACGTTCAACACCATGGGCAGGCGCGTTCCGGACTGGACCGGCAATTCTTCCATCGAATACAAAATACCCTGGGAACTCGTCACGTTCAAGACGCGTCCGCCGCCGGTCGCGACGCCGAAACAAATGCCGGCGGCGCCGTGCTCGCCGTCCGCCGGCACCATTTTGATCTCATGCTCGCCGTCGGCTTTCATGGCATCCAGGTTCTCGGCCACTTCCGTGGACGGCGTAATCGGATAATACCCCATCAAATGAAAATTGATGTGCTTGCCGGCCAAAGCCGCGGCTTCGTTGCCGCTGCGAAAATCAATGATTTGCTTGAGGGCCGGGGTTTTGTCTTTTTTCTTATCCGCGACAACCGTTTTGCTTGCCATTATTTTTTCACAAAGGACGGAATCCTATTT